>NZ_JBBIAR010000033.1:0-104082 GCF_054185165.1 Bradyrhizobium sp. UFLA05-109
CTTCGTAGGCCTGAAGCGGCGCCAGGCGGACGACTACGTTGGGTAGGCGCGCGGGATCGGGCGCGAAGCGGGCACGCAGCGCGGCCATGTCGGGGAGCCGGTGATTGTCGAGGCAGATGGACAGCTCCTCGGCCAGTTCGCTCTCGCAGCCGCGCTCGTGGGCGAGGCCAAGAAGCTCGACCATGATGCGGCAGGCCTGGCGCTCGGGCAGACGCTCGACGAGGAGATCGAAAGTCCGCCGGTAGGCCTCGCGCGGGAAGAGCCGATCGCGATAGACCAGATTGAGCAATGCCATCGGCTTCCTTCTGAGCGAATGGATGACGTGCCGGTAGTTGACGACCTGGTCATGCTTGCCGGACGGGGAAGCACGCCCGCGCGGCAGCGTCATGAGATGCGTGCCGCCGATGAAGACATCGAGCCGATCGTCGTAGAGGCGCACGCGCAAGCGATGGCCGATCAGGCGCGAGGGCACGGTATAGAAGACCTTGCGCAGCGTGAAGCCGCCTGAGGAAGTGACGCGCACGCTGAGTTCCTCATAGTCGGTGGTGCGCCGCTCAGGTAGCTCCCGAAGCTGGGCGCGCTCGGCATCGATGCGCTTGGCGTTGCGGGCATTGCGGCGGCCGACGATCTCGTCGACGAAGCGGCGATAGGAGGCGAGATCATCGAAGTCGACGGTGCCACGCAGCAACAGTGCATCCTCGATCGCCCGCTTGAGATGGCCGTGCGGCCCCTCGATCGAGCCGTTCTCGTGGGCGATGCCGGCATTGTTGCGTGACGGCGTCATGCCGTAATGGCTGCACAGCTCGTTATAGCGGCGGGTCAGGTCCTCGCGCGCGTCCTTGTCCAGGTTGCGGAAGGCGGCGGACAGGCTGTCCGAGCGGTGCTCGCGCGGCACCCCACCGAGGGACCAGAGTGCGTTCTGTAGGCCTTCCGCCAGCGCCACGAAGCTCTCGCCGCCGAGCACGACATGGGCGTGCTCGAAGCCGGAATAGGCGAGCCGGAAATGATAGAGTCGGTGGTCGAGCGGCTGACCGGCGATGGTGATGCCGAACGAGGCCACCTCGGTGAAGTCCGACAGACCGAGCCTGCCGGGTTCGTGCGCCTGGCGGAAGATGACCTCCTGCTCCTCACCGTGGATGGCACGCCAGCCTCGGATGCGCCGCTCCAGCGTCCGGCGCACGCCCTCGCCCAACTCGGGATGGCGCCGCATCATCTCCTCGAAAATGGCCACGGGCCGGATGCCGGGCGCTGCCCGCAGCAGCGGCACGACTTCAGCGTCGAAAATGTCGGCGATTGGATCGGGACGCCGTCGTGCGCGCGGCTCCTTCTTCTGCGAAGGTAGTACTGGATCCTTCTCGATGCAGTAGGCCGTTGCCACGCTGATCGACGCCTTCGCCGCGGCGACAGGCGTCGAATGGGTCTTCCTGAGCTTCATGTAGAGCCTCAATTGATGGTCGGTTATGTGGCGGCCGGGCACAAAAGTGATTCCTCCGAATCGGAAAAACCACCGGCATACCGGCCGACCGCGACCACCTGAGGCCTCGAAAAGGCCGCCGCCGCTGGACGGAAACTCCGGTCGGGCTACGCCCTCCCTACGTTCCCGTCCAGCGGCGGCATTCTCATCTTGATTGACGCTGCACTCTCACTTTGATCGCCGCGCCGCACCTCTGTATGTTGCGGGACTGATCGGTCCTGGCGATCGCAAGAGCGTTCAGCCGATGGCGGAGCGCCTTGCCACGGGCAACTACGACCAGTTGCACCATTTCATTGCGGACGGTGTCTGGGACGCGACGCCGCTGGAGACGGAACTGCTCAACCAGGCGGACCGACTTGTCGGCGGTAGGGATGCGGTGCTCGTTATTGATGACACCTCACTGCCGAAGAAGGGCGAACGCTCGGTTGGTGTCGCGGCTCAATACGCGTCGGCTCTCGGCAAAACGGCAAATTGCCAAACGCTGGTGTCTTTGACGCTTGCGCGCGGCGAAGTGCCAGTGATGGTCGCGTTACGCCTCTTTCTGCCTGACAGTTGGACAAGCGACGTGTCTCGTTTGAAGCGTGCTCGCGTGCCAGTCGAACACCGAACGCCACGGTCCAAGCCGGAAATTGCTTTGGCCGAGATTGATCGCGCGATGGCAGCCAACGTGCGCTTTGGATGTGTGCTGGCGGATGCAGGATACGGACTTAGCGCACCATTTCGACAAGGGCTAACAGAGCGCGGGCTGGCCTGGGCTGTCGGCATCCCTCGGCACCTGAAGGTGTATCCGGTCGATGTGAAGCTCATTTGGCCGATTACCAAAGTCCGCGGGAAACCACGAAAGCACCACGTGCCCGATATCTTATCAATTGCGGCAGAGCAAATGCTGGCCAGCGCCAAATGGAAAGCCGTGAGCTGGCGCAGCGGGACGAAAGGTCGGCTGAAAGCCCGATTTGCTGCTCTCCGTGTCCGCACCGCCGACGGCCCTCCTCAGCGGATTTGGGATAAAGGTCAGCAGCATCTCCCGGGCGACGAAGCTTGGCTCATCGGCGAGCAACGTGCCTCAGGGGAGAAGAAATACTATCTTGCCAATCTCCCTGCGGCGACGGATCTGCGCACACTAGCCGCCACCATCAAGGCAAGATGGATTTGTGAGCAGGCGCATCAGCAATTGAAGGAGGAGCTCGGACTTGATCACTTCGAGGGGCGATCATGGCAGGGTCTTCATCGCCACGCCCTGATGACAATGATTGCCTACGCCTTCCTGCAGCATCGTCGCCTCGCACACGCGGGGCGGAAAAAAAAGAATCAACGGACCTCCGCCTCAGCCAACCATGCCCGCCGTACGTCACGCCATCGTCGGTCTCATCCTTCGGCCGCCGTCTCAGCGGTGCCCATACTGCCGAAAACAAATCCTTGAAAAACTTCTGCCAAAGTAGTGTTAGATTACCCGTCCTCGATATGCATTTCGTTGGCGACGTCCCCCTACCATTTTTCATCTTCGTCGAGTTCCTCGGCGACCGAGTGATGGTGGTGACGTGATGGACCAAGTTGACATGGGTGGTGATGCGGCTTGAGCTGAGCGCTGATGCTGGCGTCCAATTCCAGGGCAGAAGTTCGTCGAGCCGATGGGCGGATGAGCGGCGATCCGGGCGAGGATATCCGTAAGCCACGCCTGCGGGTCGATGCCGTTCATTTTCGCCGTTTATGCCGCCCGCCCGAGTCGGGTCGTTTTCCCAGGTTTCTCGCTTACCAGCGTTTGGTCGGTTCGGCATAGTTCGTTCTGTGCCTCCGCTCTCAACAGCGGAGAATAGGAAGATGGAAGTTGAAGAGTACTTGGGCAGAAGCCAGGATCATCACGACGAAGCTGGCATGGAATGGGCAACGCTGCCGCCCGATCGTCATGCATCCTGGACGCTGCGATTGAGCGAGTGCGCGGGTTCGCGCGCCATGTCGCCAACTTCGATCCGAGAACGGATGTGTCGCCCGTCGGCATGCTGCCCGGATGGGAGAGTGTCAAGCCCTATGTCTACAGCGACGCGGAGATTGATGCGTTGCTGACGGCAGCACTGGGTCTGCCGCCAGCGCACGGGCTGCGCCGATGGACCTACCATACCTTGTTCGGGCTGATCGCGGTAACAGGCATGCATATATCCAAGGCGATGGACGTGGAGCGTGATGACGTCAACCACGACGCCGGAGTGCTGACGGTTCGGCGACTAAATTCGGCAAGTCGCGGCTCGTTCCATTGCATCCGACGACGAGAACCGCGCCGCGCGACTACGCCCACCGGCGCAATGCGCTATTCGGATCACGCTGCGGCTCGATCTTCTTCGTTGCCGAACAGGGAGGCCGATTGCTGCACAAGTTCGTTCATCGCGTCTTGCGATTATCCGGAGAGATTGGGCTGCGGCGCCCAGGTGATCGTACCGGGCCACGCGTGCACGACTTCCGGCATCGCTTCGCCATCCGGACGCTGCTCGATTGGTATCGCGAAGGCAAGGACGTCGAGCAACAACTCCCAGTGCTCTCCACTTACCTAGGCCACGCCTGCGTGCGCGATACCTACTGGTATCTCTCGGCCTACCCCGAGTTGATGAAAGAAGCGGCGCGGCGTCTCGATCGGCGATGGGAGGTGACGCCATGAAGCCCGCCTGCAACGTCGCCACGTTGATCGAGCGCTTCTTGACCGAGCGCCTCATGCGCCGGCGCAATGTTAGCGGCAACACGATCGCCTTCTACAGAGACCCGCTCCGGCTGCTGTTCATTTTCGCACAGGTGCGGCTGCGGAAGTCCCCATCGGCCCTGATGCTCGCCGAACTGGATGCAACGTTCATCGGCGCGCTCCTCACCGATCTCGAGGTAACGCGCGATGCCAACGCGATGCGTAACCTGCGTCTGACGGCCATCAGATTCTTCTTCAGGTTCGTGTCCTTCAGGAAGCGGCACACAGTGCGCTGATCCTGGTCGCCGCGATCACACCTTGCTCTCACGGGCTTGCGCCTCTCAGAGCCCTTGACCGGGATACCGTCCACCTCGGGTCTGGTGCACACGTACGATGCTTCGGTAAAGGGCGGAAGGAGCGGACCGCTCCGCTGACCACATTCGCTCGGTGTGCGCTCCAGGCATAGCTCAAGGAACCGTTGCGGAAAGGAGCAACAGCGTTGCTCCCGCACGGGGGCCGTCTCAGTGCCGATAGCGTCCAGTCCCTGCTGGAAAAGCATGTTCGTGTCGCTCAGAAGTTGTCCGTCTTTGAAGGCCAAGAGCGTGGCGCCGCGCGCGCTGAGGCACAGAGCCGCGATGGAACTGCTGCAAGCCGGCGCCGACTGCTCCGTGATCGCGCTGTGGCTCGTTCATGAATCGGTCGAGACGACACAGACGTAGCTGCATGCCCGCCTCGCCCTCAAGGAAGCTGCCATGGCGAAGCTCAAGCCGTACGAGCGCGGCAAGCGAATCCGCTTCCAGCCGAATGACCGCCTACTCCTTCCGAGGCGCTCTGAACGACCAGGCTATGCCGAATGGAATGGGGCTGCCGTGCACGCGATCGACGCGCGCGAGCGTGACAACGGCATACCAAATCCGTTCGGCATAGTTCGGTGGGCGGCATTAACCCGCTACGCCGAGTGCGGCATAGCGCTGTGACGATGAGGCTGTACATGGAATCATCGCGCCGTCGCCCGCGATCCGATCCGCAGAACAGCCAGGACTTCCGCCAAGAGCTGTTCGGCGGCATTGTTGGAGAGACACACGCGTCCATCTTCCAGAAACAGCGTGAAGCTCGCCCATCGCTTGAGGATGTCCCTGACTTTGAACCAGCCAGTTGCAAAGCGGATTTGAACAGCCCTTCATAAAAAGGGGCACTCCGAGAAGTGGCTCAAGTAAGGGAGCAAACGTCCCGTGGGGCCTCTGGGATCAGGCCGCCTGTTCGATCGGTGAGAATGGTAACCCGAGGCTCTCGGCCACGGCCTTATAGGTTAGGCGCCCCCGATAGACGTTGAGGCCTGCACGCAGATGCGGATTCTCCAGCACGGCTGCAAATCCATTGTTGGCGAGAGCCAATCCAAAAGGCAGGGTGGCGTTATTCAACGCATGGCTCGAGGTGAGCGGGACAGCACCGGGCATATTAGCAACACAGTAGTGGACGACACCATCCACCTCAAACATTGGATCAGCATGCGTCGTCGGATGCGATGTCTCGAAGCACCCGCCTTGGTCGATAGCCACGTCTACAATCACGGAGCCTTTGCGCATCAAGCGCAACATGCCATGGCTGACGAGTTTCGGCGCGCTCGCCCCAGGAATGAGCACCGCTCCAATGACTACGTCCGCGACGAATAGCTGCTCCTCAACGGCGTCCATGGTTGAGAACCTGGTACGCACTCGCCCTTGGAATAGCTCGTCCAGCTCGCGAAGCCGGGGTATCGAACGGTCGAGAATTGTGACTTCGGCACCCAAGCCTGCCGCCATCCTTGCCGCATGGGTACCGACAACGCCGCCCCCGATCACCACGACACGCGCCGGTTGGACGCCCGGCACGCCGCCAATCAACAGCCCCCGACCGCCCGCATACCGCTTCAGGGCCGCACCAGCCGCTTCGATCGCAAGCCGGCCCGCAACCTCGCTCATTGGCGCAAGCAGCGGAAGCCCACCATGCGCATCGGTTACAGTTTCGTAGGCGACTGCCGTACATCCGGATTTAATGAGGCCTTGAGCCTGCTCTGGATCCGGCGCCAAATGAAGGTAGGTGAAAAGGATCTGGTTCTCTCTCAGCTGAGCCCATTCGGAAGCTTGGGGTTCCTTGACCTTTACGATCATCTCGCTCGATGCAAATATCTCGCGAGCGCAGTCCAGAATCGTCGCCCCCGCCTTGCGATAGTCGTCATCTTCCGCGCCGATGCCGGCCCCGGCACCGACCTCGACCATCACGCTGTGGCCGGCAGCCACATATTCGCGGACGGCACCAGGCGTAAGTCCTACGCGGTACTCATGCGTTTTAAGTTCCTTGGGAACACCGACCCTCATTTGCAATTTCCCTTCTCGGTGACCTTTTAGCAGAAGAGCGACGCAAATCTGCGATGTAATCGAACCACATAGCGCAGAAACTCGGCGAATTTAGCATCTACAACGCAGGATTCCGCAGGGGCCCGTTATCGTGGAGCTGGCGGAACGGATTTTTTTCCTCATTGCCGGATTCGAAAAGGTATTAGCGCCCTGCGCTCGAGCGCGAACCCGTAGCTTCTGCCTGTCGCATGTGGGGCGCCACGTCGCGGCTCGATGATGGTGGGTTCGATATACAGTTGAGGATTTTTCTTCGCCTCTTTCGCGCGGAGCCTTGCCCAGCGGTGCCTGCCGTACACGCGAGAATGAGCGGATTTCAGGTGTGTCGAGGGCTTTGCACAATGGGCAGCTTCTTGGCGTCCGACTGCCTCTCAATCCTCTCGATCAGCCCGTCCTTGGCGAGTTCCTGCCGACATTGCCACAACGTCGTGTGATCCCGGGTCTGATCGTGCAGGCTCAGACTAGTTCACTTGATCGAGAACCGCTGCCTAACGCCGTTTTGGGAGCACTCGGTTCAGACGCGGTAACGCTCGGCAAGCGAGGTGCCATTGTTGCAGTCATAATGAGATCTCAAAGCCGAAATTCACCGAATTCCGTGCGGATTCCAAACTACCATTGGAACAATGACGAAATTACAATTATACTAGGAAACTGAACCAACTCGCGCGACCCACGCACCCAGTCAGGAGCGGTTCGGCGCTCTTAGTCCGCAATGCCGTTATCCTCGCGCATGACCCTGCATCGCATATTCCAAAGATACAATGATCGTCTCTGGAGCGCTGAATATGCGGATGCTTTTGCAGAGGCGATGGCGATCACAGTGAGCGAGCTTGATCTGTCTTGCTTTGCATATCTTGCGATGCCACGGCGGAGTGACAAAAGGCCATTGGTCATATCAACATATCCGAACAAGTGGGTCGCGCATTATGTGCGCAGCCGTTACGAACGTGTGGATCCGATTATCACGCGCTCATTGGAGAATACTGAACCGTTCCAATGGGGTTTAGATGTACCTTCGAGACCAATATCTCCGACGCAACGAAGATTCCTCGAGGAAGCTAGCGAATTCGGAATTCGGCTAGGTTTCACCGTCCCAGTTCACGATGAAGACGGCTCGGTTGCTGCTCTGACCTTTGCCGCTGACCAACGGCGTCCGCGGTTCGAGAAGTGCATCGATCTGAACGGTCCCGCCCTTCAGCTGATGGCGAGATGCTTCCATACACAGGTGCGCCGCAAGCTCTTGCATCAACTGACGATCGACGGAATCCTGCTGTCTCCTCGGGAACTCGAATGTTTGGATTGGGCCGCAAAGGGCAAAACCGCCTGGGAAGTCGGACGGATCCTCGGCATATCTCATAATACGGTCGCGTACTATCTAAGAAGCGCGAGAGACAAGCTGGGAGTTCGTACCACCGTTCAGGCTGTCATGCGATTGGCGGCTGCCAAACGAGATAGGCAAGATTAAGACTCTGATCCCGCATAGTTATGCGGGATGATGTTGGCGGGCACCTCCTCCAGAGTTTGGTCTCCTTTGGGAGGGGACCATGATTCAGCTAATCACGGAGTCATCATACGCCGCGTTTTCCTGCACGTTAGCATCCATGTATAAGTTGCGCTATCGCGTTTTTAAGCAACGATTGGAGTGGAGAGTTCAGAACTGCGGTGACATGGAAATCGATGATTTCGATGCGCTTCATCCGGCCTACCTGGTCCAAACGTCTCTTGAGGGCCATGTGGAAGGTTCGGTTCGTCTTTTGCCGACCATGGGTCCGACCATGGTGCGCCATACGTTTCCCATGGTTCTTGGGGGGCTTCCTGCTCCCGCAGACCCGTTAGTCTGGGAGAGCAGCCGGTTCGCAGTCGATGCTTCGCCCCATGCTCCGAAGGGCGAACATGGGCTCGCGAAGTCGACTTACGAGCTCTTCGCAGCGATGATCGAATTCGGACTGTCGAGACGACTTAACAACATCGTCACGGTTACCGACGTTCGGATGGAGAGAATCCTGAAACGCGCGGGCTGGCCCCTCCACCGTATCGCAGTTCCCTGTAGCATCGGAAACACCCTCGCTGTGGCGGGACATCTCGAAATATCTGCGGAGGCTCTTCAGAAGGTACGCAATTCTGGTGCTCTGTCCGGGCCGGTTCTTTGGACACCAGTCTTGATGGAGGCCGCTTGAGCACCCGGTTCTCCCGCCCAATCTGAACTCGCCAAGTCATTCCGTCACCTTCCACCACCCAAGATCAGTCGCGTTGACCGAGAGCAAAGTCCTCATGGCTCGCACGCGTTTCAACATTTTTTCCTTTGTGAGCCATGCATGGGCATCGTCGGACCACGGAGCATCATGGCTGCATATGACCACCACGACGAGCTCGTCAGCTGCAAGCAGAGAAATAATTGCGTCGATGCAACTGACTGCCTACGCAGATCACCAAACATCATGAGGAAGGCGGACGACGCGGACTTTCGTCCCGCGATGACGATCCCATCCGGTCGGCGGCCAGCGATTGCCATTCAGAATTGCGAATAGATGCAATTATCTGCGCAACTAACCCGATTCAATTTCCGGATTTCTACGGTGCTGCAATGGTGCGACACGCAAGCTTTGCCGGTCTAACGGCAGGAATTCGACGGCTCAAATTGGATCTCGGTCAACTTCAATTAGCCGTTGCTGCAGCGGACTTTGGAAGTTTTCGTCGGGCCGCCGACAGTCTTTCCATCACACAATCAACGCTCAGCCGTTCCATCCGGCTACTGGAACATTCACTTGGAATAACCATTTTCGAGCGATCGACCGTCGGGGTAAGACCGACAACAGCCGGACTTGATTTTCTTCGAACGGCGCGATCAATTCTTGAAAAGATGGATACGCTCGTCGCGAGGGCAGAGCATAAAACCCGCAGGGAATGCGGCCGCTTTGTTATCGGATTCGCTACGTCTCTTACCGCTGGTCATCTACGTGCAACGCTGCTCGAGCATTGTTCGCGATTTCCGCAAGTAAGGCTTGGAATCGTCGAAGACTCTAGAACACGCTTAGCAAGTGCGCTCCGCAATGGCATGATTGACCTCTATGTGGCAGCGGGAGATTCAATCGATATCAGCAGCAGAAGCAGCTCCCTGTGGAGCGAGCAGGTCTTTGCTGTTATTCCTCACGATCATCCCCTGGCCCTGCAGGATGGTATCTCATGGTCCGATTTGAGCAACCAAATCGTTTTGATGAGCCAATACGATTCGGGGCGCGACCTCGAAGCATTGCTAAATGCAAAGCTCATCGCCGCGACGGAGGACTTGCGGATCGAGCATCGGAAGGTCAGCCGCGCAGAAATCCAAAATCTCGTTAGTATGGGCCTCGGCATCACCCTCGTGTTGGAATCCGATGTGGGCTCCAATTCTTCTGGCTTAGTCTATCGGGAATTGCGCGACAGCATGGGACCAAGCCGCATAGGCTTTTCTGCGGTCTGGCGTGATGACAACGGAAATCCAGCTCTGGCAAATTTCCTCAAATTGTTGGCCGAGCGCTACCCTTCATCATTTTTGGGGTGAAGCCGCTTTCGCGCTCGAGCAAACGCCCGATCCGTTGCCATGAAGCGCTCCACCATTGGCGCTATTAATTTATTCGGATCGCTGATCTTCTGACCGGTTTCGCGCGAGAGAATTTCCGCATAGGAAATCAGGTCCCGATGCACAGTAGCGGGCAGGTCGATGGCGATACGAACGGGCTTGTCATCCGGAAGCGCTCCAATCTTCAATCTCATCACTTCATCCTCTATACGGTTCGAGCACGAGATCGCGGTTGACGATGACCCTCATTGGAAATCCCGGACGGATGGTCAATGTCGGTTGAATGTTGAGGTTACGCCGGACCACTTGTTGTCCGGCCTGATTGAGGGAATCCCCTGCTCCACGGCGCAGCGCCGCAATGATGTCACTGTTGGAGCTATTGGCGTCTGCTCCATAGTTCACCTCTGTCCCAACGGCGAGCAATGTCGATAGCGCGGCTGCTCCCAGCAGCTCCTTCCAATGGTTGTCGACCTCATCCTCGAGGCCAGCGTAACCCGCTGCGTCCGCTCCTGGCTGTCGTTCGAGCACGATGGAACGGCCATTGGGCATGATCAGGCGTGTCCAGACGAGGAGCACGCGCGACTGTCCGAACGCGACCTGGCTGTCATAAGTCCCGATCAATCGCGCCCCCTGTGGGATCAGCCGCGCCCGCCCCGTTGGAGTATCGAAGACGTTCTCGGTCACCTGTGCCGTGATCTGGCCGGGCAGATCGGAGCGGATCCCTGTAATGAGAGCAGCCGGAATGACCGTGCCGGCCTGGACCACGAAAGGAGATACCGGCTTCACGAGACGATCGGGGCTTATCATTCGGCGGTCTACGGCACCGTTGACGAACGCAAGCTTGCGATCCTGGCCATTCTGCGCGAACGCTTCGTCGGAAGACGCCGTCGGGTTGCTCGAGGTCTCGTTGGAAGGGGGAGTTGCAGCCAGTGACCGGACATTGGTCGAGGCAAATACCTTGCTGGTCCGCGCCGCCTCGGTTTCTTGGTTAACTCGCTGTTGTTCAGCATCGACTGCGAGCGAACCGGATTGCGTTTGGGCTTGGGCTGCGAGGATCGGCCGCCCGAGATCGCCTGGCAAGGGTGGTCCAAGCCTTGGCACGTCACGGGGGATTCCGGCATAATCCATTGGCAGGGTCGAAAGTTGGTCCGCAATGGTGTGGTGGTCGGTCGAATAGAGCTCTTCAGGGGTGGGGTTGCGCTTTTCAGGTCTCTGCAGAGCCCATAAAGCCGCACCGGAGATAACCGCCAGAGCCAAAGCGGTGCCGACAAGGAGAGCCTTGCGGGAGAGGCGCGTCACTCGCGGCCGTTCAGGTCGTAGTCGCAAGGATTGGGCAATGTCCTCTCGTGCATCCGCTTTCGCCGGCTCACGACCGGAAACTCCGGTATCGCTCATAGCGGCCTCCCGTCGCTTCTTAGGATACGGACTTTCTGCTGGCCCTCACCGCCGAGCCGCAATTCGGCCGCCGCAAACAGCCGATCGACGATGAGAACATTGCCGTAGACACGGTAATTGACGATCTCGCTCTTGCCGTCCGATCCAATGACAAACAGCGGCGGCATCTCGCCCTGGGTGATCCCTGCGGAGAATTCTATGTAGACCTTACGCCCATCGTCATAGGCGTTGACTGGGCGCCAGGGCGGGCTGTCTCCGCCGATCTTATAGCGATAGCGACGCTCGGCCGGATCAGGAATGTACGGTGCCGGTGGCAGGGTTTGGCCGGGAGCGGATCGAGATTTCGGATAGAACCAGGCGACCGAAGGCATGTAGGGCTTTTCTCGGGAGCGGAGCTCGATCAGATAGGTGCGGCGATCGGTGTTGACGACGAGATTGGTCGTAATCGCCGGGCGCGTCGGTTTGACCATGATGTGGACGCGTCGCGCATCTCCGCCGCCGCTCTCGGTATCACCCACCACCCAGCGGACGGTATCGCCCGCGGCCACGGGTCCCGAGCCGATCAGCTGCTCGCCCGGCTCGAGCGCAATATCGGTGATCTGTCCCGGCGCTGCATAGATCTGGTAAAGCGCCCCCGGACTATAGGGAAACACCTGTTCCGCATTAAAATACCCGCCTTTGCGAGGTTCGACCCGCGCAGCGTCATTGGCCGTCTCGATCCGCTCGACCGGCTCCTTGGCCTCAAGCTTCTTGCCACCACGCGCCGGCGTCCAGGCGGGTGGAACGTGAATCGGTTTTTGACGCTCATCGGCCAGTGCCGGCAGGTCGGGAGGCGGCGGGATCTCGTCATCATAGCTGATCTGCGGCGGCTTGAATGTGGTGCAGCCGCTAAGCACCCATGCACTGATCAACAGTGCGGACACGGCCCTTTGTCTGAATGTCTGGAGGTTCGGCACGAGAACTTGAGGCATCACGATCCGAACTCCTTCGACCAATTGATCGCGTTGACGTAAATGCCGAGCGGGTTCTTGCGCAGCCGCTCGATATCGCGGGGCGGTTCAACGACGATCGTGAGGATCGCGCTCCAGCGCTCGGTGGCCGCGAGTTGCCCGTTCTCGTAATGCCGCTCTGTCCAGGTTAAGCGAAAGCTGTCCACAGAGGCCCGAATGACGCTCGAGACCTCGACGGCGACTTGGGTTTTCCCGACCTTGGCGAAGGGATCGTTGTTGCGGGCATAGTCATTCAGTGCGCCCGCGCCACGGTCGGTAGTGAAGTCATACGCACGCAGCCAATCCTGCCGCAGCACGATGGCGTCCAGCGGAAGACCGCGCACATGCTCGATAAAGCGAGCGAGATGGAAGGCGATCTGCGGATCGCTCGCCTCGTAGCCGCCATTTGCCGGAGCGATGGTTTTTGCCTCGCCCAGATGATCAACTTCGACGACCCAGGGGGTAACCGTTCCTTGCGCCGATTGCCAAACGAGGGCACCCGCAAATCCCGCGCACAAGAATAGACATCCAAACGCCATCAAGCGCCAATTCCGGGCCTGCACACGCGCCGAGCCGATCCGGTCGTCCCAGACCTGGGCAGCCCTCTGATAGGGCGTGACCGGCTGGGGCGTGCGGCCATAGTGGACGGCCGATCGTTTAAACATGCAGTGATC
Source organism: Bradyrhizobium sp. UFLA05-109 (assembly GCF_054185165.1). NCBI lineage: Bacteria > Pseudomonadati > Pseudomonadota > Alphaproteobacteria > Hyphomicrobiales > Nitrobacteraceae > Bradyrhizobium > Bradyrhizobium sp. UFLA05-109. The sequence continues at coordinate 13,150 of NZ_JBBIAR010000033.1, forward strand.
TCCCTAAAACTAACGTGCCACCGTGAGTGTCGCCGGCCCGGAAAGGGTAAAAGACGCCTTCACTGGCATCGCTATTCTTGCTCCCTAAGATCGACCGATGCGCCACCGCCTCCGTGATCACCGGCACGAACCGCATTTGTCGCCGCTGTCGCGCCCTGGTGGATCGCCTGTGCGCGCTTTGCGCGGCGCGCCCAGGCAGGTACGTCCTGAGATGTCGCGGCTGAAGGATCTGACGTACCCACATTACGGGCCGTCGCGCCCCCGCCAAGTCGAGCAGCGAGCGAGCGCAAAGGACTTGCCGCGGCAGAGGCGCCCGCTTCCGCAACACCGGCCAGACCTCCCGCCCGAAATGCGCTAGAGGTTCCGCTCGCGATGGTTGTCGCGCCCCTTGCCGCTGTTCCGATTGCACCGCCGGCAAGTCCAACTCCACCTGCAGCAAGACCGGCCCCAGCGGCGACCAATCCTCCAGCCGCAAGACCCGTCCCCACTGCTGCTCCAGCACCAAGCTGCGGTCCGCCGGAAACGATACCGTTAGCGATGCCGGGTCCGAAGATGCCAAGACCCAGCAGCGACAATGCTGCGAGGACCAGCGCCATGGCGTCCTCCACCGTTGGCTGGTTACCTCCGAAGCCGGCGGTGAACTGTGCAAACAGTGTCGATCCGATGCCGACGATGACCGCGAGCACCAAGACCTTCACTCCGGAGGAGATGACGTTGCCGAGCACCCGCTCGGCGGCAAAGGCCGTCTTGCCAAACAGCCCAAATGGGATCAGCACAAAGCCGGCGAGCGTCGTCAGCTTGAACTCGATCAGCGTGACGAACAGCTGGATCGCCAGGATGAAGAATGCGAGCAGCACCACGATCCAGGCGAACAGCAGGACGGTGATCTGAACGAAGTTTTCGAAGAAGCTGACATAGCCCATCAGGCCCGAGATCGATTCAAGGATCGGCCGTCCGGCATCCAGACCGACCTGAGCGATCTTTCCTGGCCTGAAGAAGTCTGCCGAGGAAAGGCCGCTTCCCGACGCTTTCAATCCAAGACCGGCGAAACTCTCGAATACGATCCGGGCCAAGCTGTTCCAATTGCCGATGAGGTATGCGAACACACCGACAAACAAAGTCTTCCTGACGAGCCGGGCGATGATCTCCTCGTCAGCGCCCCAGGACCAGAACAGGCCGGCGAGCGTAATGTCGATTGCAGCGAGCGTAGTCGCGACATATCCGACTTCTCCCCCGACCAGCCCGAACCCGGAGTCGATGTAGCGGGTGAAGGTCTCCAGGAATTGGTCGATAACACCAGTAGCACCCATCGTTTACTCGTCATTGTTGGGAATGGAGGGATAGCCGGACGGCAGACGGCTCTCATCCTTGCCGCGCAGAGTCGATGTTGCGTCTGGATTAGTGTCGCTAATGCGAGCCCCTGAGGATCCGCGGGCAAAGCCGAAGAACTCACGGCGCTTCTCATCCCAGAGCTTTCGGCACGCGAGGAGAGCATCTTTCTCGTCGTATTTGACCGTCCGGCATTGCTCGAGCTTTGAGGCGGTCGCCTCAGAGGACTCTTGCGCGATCGGCGATTCGGACAGAGCCTGATCTTGATCGCCGTGCAGCCGGATCGTGCAAGCCACAACAACTAGGACAGCAAGCGTCACCGCCAAAACGATCGGGATTCGTTCAAGTCTGTTCATCGACATCAATGGAACATCTGCACTGTTGTAGATTGGTATCCCTGTCCCTGGGTCAGGAATCGCCTGAGCTGCTCCCTGCCCTGATCCTGGGCGGCCGCGCGCGCCGCCTGTTCCAAAGTCTGAGCACGCCCCTGCGCTGCAATTGTCGCAGTGAGATCTGTGAGCTGTTGGTTTTGAAGCGCGAGCAGCTGATTGCCGGCTTGGCTCGCCTGCAGCGCACCGGTGGCGCCCTGGCTCGCTACTACAAGGGCCGACATCTGGGTGCGGGTCGTATCGAGATTGCCGACCACCGTCGCCTGCACGCGCATGGCGTCCTGTAAACCGGCAACCGCATTCTGCCAGCGTGTTTGCGCATTTACAATCAGCACCTGGCCCGACTGGCTCGAAGAAGAAGGTGCGTAGGTGGATGAGAAGGCACGATCGATCTGCCCGACATCATAAGCGATCCGTTGCGCCTGGCCGAGCAACTGCTGGGTACGCTGGATCGACTGCTCGAGCTGCTGCAATGAAGAATATGGCAGGCTGGCCAGGCTTCTTGCCTGGTTGATCAGCATCATCGCTTGGTTTTGCAGCGATGTGATCTGGTTATTGATCTGCTGCAATTCGCGGGCTGCAGTCAGCACATTCTGCGCGTAGTTATTGGGATCGAACACGATCCACTGTGCCGTGGCCTTTCGTGGCTCTTGGACGATCGCAGCGGCAATCAGGCCCGCCGCTAAGAGTTGAGTGAGACGTCGCATCAGAGGCTCCCCATCTTTGCAAGTTGCGGAATAAGGTCGCAGGCCCAGCCGAGCTCACGGGCTTTGAGCCAACCCGTCACAAAATTCTCCCGGCCGTGATCGGCCAATACGCGGTCAATCAGGGCCTGGTCGGCCTTCGAGGAGCTGGCCGTAAACGCGAGTGCGACCTCACCTAAGCCAAGCTCGAACAGGCGATTGCCCCGACGGGACTGGCAGTAGTAGTCCCGCTTCGGTGTTGCGCGAGCGAGAATCTCGATCTGCCGGTCGTTGAGCCCAAAGCGGCGGTAAATTGCCGTGATCTGCGGCTCGATGGCCCGGTCGTTTGGCAGCAGGATTCGGGTCGGACAGCTTTCGATGATCGCCGGCGCAATGGGCGAGCCATCGATGTCGGCAAGCGACTGGGTCGCAAACACGACTGAGGCGTTCTTCTTGCGAAGCGTTTTCAGCCACTCCCGGAGCTGCCCGGCAAAGTGGGCATCATCGAGCGCGAGCCAGCCCTCATCGATGATGAGAAGGGTCGGTCGGCCGTCAAAGCGGTCCTCGATCCGATGGAACAGATAAGAAAGGACGGCGGGAGCGGCCGCGGTCCCGATCAGCCCATCGGTCTCGAACACCTGGACGGAGGAGCCGCCGAGATGCTCGCTTTCCGCATCGAGCAGGCGATCATATGGACCGCCCAGACAATAGGGCTGCAGCGCACGCTTCACCATATTCGACTGAAGAAGTACCGCTAGCCCTGTAAGGGTGCGCTCACCGGCGGGCGCAGAGGCCAGGGAGGTGAGCGCAGACCAGATGTGCTCTCTGATCTCAGGCGTAACTTCGACCCGTTCGCGGGACAGAATGGTGGCAATCCATTCGGCCGCCCAGCCGCGTTCGGAGACTTCGTCGATTTTTGCCAGCGGCTGCAGCTCAACAAAGTCGGAGGATTCTCCAGCAACCGCGCCACCGAGATCATGCCAGTCGCCGCCCATTGCGATGGCCGCGGCCCGAATCGAGGCGCCGAAGTCGAAGGCAAAGATTTGCGCCTCGGGGTAGCGGCGGAACTGCAAGGCCATCAGCGCCAGGAGCACGGACTTGCCGGCACCCGTCGGCCCTATAATAAGAGTGTGGCCGACATCCCCCACGTGCAGGGAAAACCGGAACGGCGTCGATCCTTCCGTCTTGCCAAAGAACAGGGGCGGCGCCTTGAAGTGATGGTCCCTCGCCTCCCCGGCCCATACGGCCGATAGCGGAATCATATGGGCCAGGTTAAGGGTCGAAATCGGGGGCTGGCGGACGTTGGCATAGACGTGTCCGGGAAGACTGCCGAGCCAGGCCTCGACCGCATTGACCGTCTCGATCATGCAGGTGAAGTCCCTCCCCTGGATCACCTTTTCGACCAGGCGCAGCTTTTCGTCGGCTGCATGCGGATTGCTGTCCCAGACGGTAACGGTTGCGGTGACGAAGGCTTCTCCGATTTGATCCGAGCCCAACTCCTGGAGGGCTGCATCGGCATCAATCGCTTTATTGTTCGCATCAGTGTCGAGAAGTGCCGACGCTTCGTTGGTCATCACCTCCTTGAGAATCGCCGCAATCGACTTGCGTTTGGCAAACCACTGACGCCGGATTTTTGTGAGAAGCTTTGCCGCATCGGCCTTGTCGAGCATGATGGCTCGGGTCGACCAGCGATACGGGAAGGCCAACCGGTTGAGATCATCGAGAATCCCCGGCGTTGTCGCAGTTGGAAATCCCACCACCGTTAGAACGCGGATGTGGGCGAGGCCCAGCATCGGCTCGAGCCCACCGGTTAGCGCTTGATCGGCGAGCAAGGCATCAAGATACATGGGAATCTCTGGCACTCGGACCCGATGCCGTTTGGTCGAGATTGTGGAATGCAGATAAGTCAGCGTGGCCTCGTCATCGAGCCAACCGCATTCCGGCATGAACCCTTCGACGAGCTGGAGGACGCGGTTGGTTCGATCCAGAAAGCCGCTCAGCACTTCTTTAGAATCTGCACTAGCCGTCCGATGACCGCCCTCATAGAGCAGCCGTTCTGCAACCGCCGCGCTCTCGGCTGGCGGCAGATAGAGAAAGGTCAAATAGTAGCTCGACTCGTAGTGAGCTCCCTCCTCTTCGAACTGGGCCTTTCGCTCGGCGTCGACCAGAGCGGATGCCACATCAGGAAAGGTGTTCGGAGGATAGGCGCCGGCAGCATGGCGCTGCGCCTCGACGAACACCGCCCAGCCGGATCCGAGACGGCGCAGCGCATTGTTCAACCGGCCGGCAACCGCGACAAGTTCTGCCGGCACGGCGCTCTCGAGATCAGGCCCCCGAAACCTCGCCGTACGCTGGAACGAGCCATCTTTATTGAGAACTACCCCCTCATCGACGAGCGCCGCCCAGGGCAGAAAGTCAGCAAGACGCGCGTTTGAACTTTGGTATTCAGCGAGATTCATCATGGGACAATTCACGTGTTGAGGTGACCGGGGACGCGGACGTGACGGCGCACGACTTCAACGAATTCGGGATCTCGCTTGGCGGCCCAGACGGCAGCCATATGGCCGATGAACCAGAGCAGGAGACCCGCGATCCAGAGCCGCAAGCCTAAGCCAAGCGCGGCCGCCAAGGTGCCGTTGAGGATCGCAACCGACCGCGGGGCACCACCCATCAGGATCGGCTCTGTCAAGGCCCGATGGACCGGTGCGACGAAACCTGAAACTTCATCCATCAGATCACCATTCCGCCGCCAAAGGAGAAGAACGACAGGAAGAAGCTCGAGGCGGCAAAGGCGATCGACAGACCAAACACGATCTGCACCAGCCGCCGAAATCCTCCCGAGGTATCGCCAAATGCCAGTGACAGCCCGGTCACGATGATGATGATGACTGCAAGGATCTTGGCGACGGGCCCCTCAACCGATTGCAGGATCTGGTTGAGCGGCTGCTCCCACGGCATGTTCGAGCCAGCGGCCCAGGCGGGAAGCGCGCTGGTGAACGAGAGGGCTAATGCCGCGATGGCAATGAGGCGCTTGTTGCGAGGTGATCGAAAGCTCATGGTTGATCTCCTATTGCTGAAAGGCTGTAATCACCGGAGGATCCGAGCCCCGAGACGCGAGCAAGCTCGGCGAGGCGGCGATCGGCGCCGCGGCCAACAAGCACAGCGATGACATTGATCGTTTCGGCAATGAGTGCACGCGGAACCGTGACCACAGCCTCCTGGATGAGCTGCTCGAGCCGGCGCAACGCACCAAGAGCGGTGCCGGCATGGATGGTCCCGATGCCGCCGGGGTGGCCTGTCCCCCAGGCCTTGAGGAGATCAAGAGCTTCGGCGCCGCGCACCTCGCCGATGGGAATACGATCGGGCCGCAGGCGCAGCGAGGCGCGGACAAGTTCGGACAGCGAAATCACGCCATCCCTGGTGCGCAAGGCAACGAGATTCGGCGCCTTGCATTGAAGTTCTCTTGTATCTTCAATGAGAACAACGCGGTCCGACGTCTTGGCCACCTCGGCGAGAAGCGCATTTGTCAGGGTGGTTTTCCCGGTCGAGGTACCGCCCGCGACCAGGATGTTATGGCGAGCGGCGACGGCACTCCGAAGAGCGCCGGCCTGCTCGGTAGTCATCGTCCCGGCGGCGACATAGTCGTCGAGGGAGAATACAGCCACGGCCGGCTTGCGAATCGCGAATGCCGGAGCGGCAACGACCGGCGGCAGCAGACCTTCAAATCGCTCCCCGGTCTCCGGCAGCTCGGCCGAGACGCGTGGCGCCCCGGCATGAACTTCGGCACCGACGTGGTGAGCGACCAGCCGAATGATCCGTTCTCCGTCGGAAGCGGATAGGCCTTCACCGGTCTGGGTCAGGCCAGTCGACAGCCGATCGATCCACAGCCGACCATCCGGATTGAGCATCACCTCGACAATCGAGGGATCTTCCAAAAAGCGCCCGATCGCGGGACCAAGCGCAGTGCGCAGCATGCGTGCTCCGCGCGAGATCACCTCCGGCTGAAACGACTGAATTGTCATCGATGCCCCAAGCGCTGAGGCACCGCGAGCGGCCTCAGGTGGGTATGATTAAAAAAGCAGGTCCTTCATTGGCGCAACGCGCGGCGCGTGGCGATCGTAGGTTGGCGTAGGAAAAGAAAGATCAAACCGGAATGCCTTGACGCACGGCGTCGTTGACGTTCTCACGGATCAGGCGAGGAAGTGGAATTAGCCGATGCGGCTCCCGCTACCATTCCTCGTCTTCAGGCTTGACGACCTCCGCTTCTGCTAGTGTCGCCGATGCCTCAACCGGGTTTCCATTTGCTTCGGGATCGCGGAGGAAGAATTTGGCGATCCATCTGCCCAAAATTCCAAGCCACGGGATCACAAACCAGCCTAGCGCCAGAACCTGCACCCCAACGGCGGATGCGAACGCAACCTGGTAAGCAATGATCGGATAGTGGCCTTCCTGAACGGGCCATTGGTCAAGGATGAGTCCGGTTCCGTATTGGGCGATGAAACACCAGCCGAAGTGAAGAACGTTCAAGCCGGCATTTGCTCTGCCCGTAAGCTCTCTTGGGAAATATTCCGCTACGGTCGCATAGCTGAGGACCGTCGCTGCGCCGACAATCGAGATGACGAGCCATGGCAATAGCGATGGCAACGGCGCCCGCAGGATCAACGCAAGCTCAGCCCCTACAAACAGCACTGTCACAGCTGCGAACAGAGCTTCCGACCCAATCCCACGTCGGCGTAGCCAATCAGCCGACGTACCAAGTAACAACGCGCCGCCGCTGATCCCTAGTGCCATGATGAAGAGATGCGTGATCGACGATTCGCGGTTGAGCCCTTCGACGTTCATCATCCAAGGTGCTGCCCACAAGGCCTGCAATGACCAAGCTGACCCAATACAGCTTGCCGAAAGCGGTGCTATCCGCCAGAAGCGCCGGTCTGTGTAGATCGCCCTTAGCTTAATTGCGGTCGGCGGGCTCCCCTGTGGTCGCGCGACCTCAGGAACCGTCCAAAAGATGAGGATGACCGAACCGAAGGTCGCAAGCGCCAGGATCTCAAACAGCCCACGCCAGCCCGTATATTCCAACAGCCACTGAGCTGGCGTTGTTGCAGTCACCGCACCTAGTGCGCCGAGCATCATCATGTAGCCATTGACCAGGGCAATGCGTTCCTTTGGAAACCAGGTGACAATGGCCTTCAGCCCAGCCATTGCGGCTGCCGAGACTCCGATCCCGATCATCGCACGCGCAACCAGAAGCTCCCAAAATCCTGAGGACGCTCCAAATAGAGCCGCCCCGCTGCCAGCAATCATGAGGAGCACGCTCTGGACACGGCGTGGACCAAAACGATCTAGCAGCGTCCCGATCGGAATCTGGACACCCGCGAACACCAAGAAATAAACCGACGTCAGCAGGCCAAGATTGGCAGCATCGAGGCCCAGATCAGCTGAGAGCTGTCCTGAGATCAGCGTGTTGATGGTCCGGAACAGATAGGAAAGGTAATAGCCGGCCACGAAAGGAAGGAAAACACAACCGATCAAGCGCCAAGTCGAAACTCGTCGCATACCGTCGGATTGCGAAGCATTGAGACTGGATGGGCCGCTCGCTGCTTCTTGCGTGCGGATCCCGCGGTTACCGGCCGGTTTAGCAGAACGCGTTCGGCAGATGTTGAAAGTTGCGGTTGCTGCCGCCCTCCTCGGCGGCAGCGCTGATGTCGGCAGTTGCGTCTAGAATGATGGCGGCAGGGCTTTCCTGGGCAGTATCCGCATAAACTTGCGAAACATCGTCAGCGGCATAGCTGTGAGCATTCGAGGCGTTGATTTGGTCGATCGTCTCTCGCAGTAAAGGCCGGTTCGAGCGCACGCGCCGGTCGACCTGTTCGGCCAATGCGTTGAATCGCTCTTGGCCGAGTGAACAGGCTTCACGCTGCTGTGATTGCGGCATCTGAGGTGTGACGGTGAGATGATAGCGGGCATGCAGCGCAACCGTCTCGGCGATGATACAGACCTCGCCGTCCAAACGTTCAAGTTGCCCGTTTATCCGCTCGAGCGCCTCGTGAATGAGACCTTCGATCGGCGGCGCGGGATCAAGGAAACGTTCAAGAGCAGCCTCGACGACCATGCTCTTGCCGACTCCGGGCCGGTCCGTTGCAACTTCGAGACGGCGGAAAATCTGTTCGGAAAGCTGAACGCTGACCTTTCTCGTTACGGCAGGGGTTTGCTGCCTTGTCCTCTCGGCAGCATCGGCTTGGGTCAAATTTGGCTCGATCGCTTGGTCGAGCGCTGTTTCGAAGCTCATGCCCGGCTCCTCCCGGATACAGAAAAGGTCCAGCACGCCCATGGCTGAGCGCGGCGAAATCGGTTCGAAATGACAGTGATTGCCCCACCGATGATGGGACGACACAGAGGGCAGGACGGCTAATGCTTCAATCGCAGGAAATTCGGAAGCGTAGTCTGGCGTAGCCAAAGAAAGGAACGGCGAGCCTTATCAGGCGGGGCGCGTCTTTTCGCTTAGTTGCCAGGTCTGCGGCACCAGAGGCAGCGTCCTTGGAAGGACGAATAGGGTCAGTGCCTCGTAGAATGTGACGGGCCCAGTCGCTCGAGCAGCCATCTCGTCCAGGCGCGCCGTCCATTCGCTCGGAACGTAGAACGACACGACGTGACCAGCGCCGCCTCCGCCGCGAGGCCTAGGAACTCGTTGATCAAGACATCACGCGGATACAAACTCCAACATGCGACGAAGTTCAGCACCAAAATAACAAAGCGAGCCCAATGTATGCGCGCAGACCAACAAGTTGGCAGAATTTCTTCTTCACGAGAGGGGTAGATATCGCCTTTCGCTTCACATCGAGGATCCCGGCCCGATGATCCTGTTGACCACAATGAAGGTCCTCTCACGCGCTTTCTTTAATAGGATTTCCAGTGTCAGATGACGATTTGATCGGAACGGCGAGACGATGGTGTCTCGCCAAATGTCCATCGTGGGAGGTGATCAGTGAGGCTGGGGAAGGGGGAACCTCACAGGTGTTCTCCGTCCAATCGCCTGATGGTATTCGAGCCCTGAAGCTCTACAATCGAAAATTTTCGTCCGATAGTTTGGGAAATATCGAGAGGAAAAGAATTGAACGTCAGGTGGAGCTCGGCGTGAACGCTTGCCCCTATCTGGTTGACGTGTTCGAGGGCGGAGAGTTCGAAAGCCATCTCTTCCTAGTCATGAATCAAGCTCCGGGTAGAGAGCTTGCAAAATGTCTCGGTGAGATACCGCGAAGCCAGATCAGGTCGATTGTTGACCAAATCGCCCAAGCTCTCATTTTTCTAAGGTCGCATGGACTCTGTCACCGCGACGTTAAATCAGCAAACGTATTTATCTCGGACGATTTTAGTCATGCGACGTTGCTCGACCTTTCCGTAACGCGCGACGTCAATGATCCTATTGGTCTCGGGACGGACCAGAATAACCAGTTGCCGGTAGTTGCGACCGCAAGATATTCCCCGCCGGAGTATCTGTTCCGGCTTCTTGATCCTACCCCCGACGCCTGGCACGCGTTGGACGTCTATCAACTGGGCGGCCTCTTACACGACCTCATTATGCGGGAACTGCTCTTCGAAGCCGAGTTTCTGAAGTCGCGCGAAAATCGGTATAGATTTGCCTGGATCGTCGCGACTGCTTCCCCCTCTGTGAATACAACAGATGTTGATCGCGATCTTATATTTCTCGCACGTCGAGCATTGGATAAAGATTGGGCGAAGCGATCGCTACTCAAGTTAGAAGACTTTTTAGCTGATAGAGAAAAACAGCAAGCGCTTGCTCTCAATGTTCTTGGGCTGACTCGCACCCATCTCATTGCCCCGAAGGCCCCCAGCCTCAACGAATTGCGGCAACGCGTCAGAGAGGTGGCGAATGCGCTCGAGTCTCGAATTCTGGAATACCTCGGACGGCACGGCATTACTGCGGTCCACGTCAACGAAGCGGGGCGATACGACTGCTCGATGCAATTGCGTTTCGTTTGGGATGCCGAAAAGGACACACCTTTGACGGGCAGAATCGCGCTTACGATTGATCTGCTCCTGAAAACTGTACCAGCCGGACAGTCATTCGACTGCAAGGCTTCGCTTCAAAGCAAAATAAGTGATGTCGACGCATCGAGCCACATCGAGTTTCCAGAAATAAAGGACGAGGCTGGTTCGAGCGATCAAATAGGCGAGCAGATCGAAGCCTCGCTCGGCTCGCTTGCCGCATCGCTCCTGCACGTTAGCTAAGAGATGGATACCGGAAATGTCATTGTGGTGGGCACGACGAGAGAATCTCGATAAACATCAAGTCGCATTAATTGAGGATTTGCCTCTTGGCGAGCATCACTTAGTGCTGGGGCCACCAGGCTCTGGAAAAACGAACGTGTTACTGCGTCGAGCACAATATGTTCGGAGCCAGGGCTCACCCAATGTGTTGGTTTTGAGCTTCACCCGGTCGCTCACAGAATTCATAAAGACCGGATGCTTTGACGCGCAAGGCAGAGAAATCTTTCCTCAAACCTGTGTCAGCACCCTGGAGTCCTGGATACGTGGACTCTACCTTCAGCACGGAGCGTCTCTTCCTGCAGCAAGGGCCACGCTAGGCGAATGGAAACGGTCGCTTGCAACTGAGGCGCTGGGGTTCGCTCCCAAGACGAAGGTTCCCAAATACGACACGCTTTTCATTGACGAAGCTCAAGATTTGTTGTCAGAGGAGATCGAGCTTTTATCCAAATGGGCTAACACACTTTTCTTGGTCGGAGACGCTAGGCAAAGAATCTATGATGATTCCAGTGGAATAGACGCCATTCGCGCCCTGGTCCCGGCACCAATTGTTTCGTCTCTATCGTTTCACTATCGATTGGCACCCGACGTCTGCCGAATGGCCGATCGCATTCTCGTAGCTCAAGGCGGCCAGTCCCTGGAATCGACTTGCCTGTATAACGGACCAAAGCCTGGAAGGATCATCATCCATGGTCCACTTTCGAAGGACGCCACCATCGCCGCTTTAACGCAGAGACTGCGGGATCAGATGCGAGCATATGCAGACTTGATCGCGCAAGGGGATCTGTTGGGTGTAATTGTAGCCCGCAAGGAGGACCGGGAGTTTGTCTTCTCGCGGCTCGAGAATGATTCCGAGTTAGCTGGCAAATCCCAGATCGTAAGGGCTCGGGAAGCGAACGATGATGATCACGACCCCACGCTTAGCAAAGACGCACCCATTTGCATCCTAACGGTCCAGGGCTGCAAAGGATTAGAATTCCGAGCCGTTCACTGGCCGTTCTGCGAAGAACTTCAGTATTATTATGATTCTGAACACTACTACACTGTGGTAACGAGGGCGAAGACGTCTCTAGACCTCTACTACGTCAACCAATTACCGCAGAAGCTGGCGCTCGCTTATGCGCCTCCCGTTCAGAAGCTGTGGTGAAGCCATGCTGCCAAATGTGAACTTCAGTAGGGTAACAGATAGCGAGTTAAACTCTTTGGTGGAGGGAGTTCAACCGCAATATTTGGTTCCGTGGTCTACGCGGGAGTCGCCGATGCGAATCGGCCCCAACGAATTCGGCGTCTTGTGGGTTTCCACCAGGTCTGAGACATCCGTGGCCCAACCACTTGTGTTGATCGTGCGCAAAGAGGACCAGCAACGCCTGTTCAGTCGCTTTGCCCAGCTGAGAAGTGATTTATCACCTTTCTCCGCCTGGTGCCATATCACGACGCCGAATCGAATGGATGTAGTCGATGATCTGACTAAAGATGGTAATTTAGGTGACTACGCTGCGGCATGGACGGGGCTCGTTGTGGCCGAAACAATGCTGCTAGCCGAACGGCCTCTCGCGCGAATCCGGATCCCGGCTTGCACGGCGACCCAAACGTTCGCTATCGCGCGCGCCGCCGCACTCTGGTCACCATCCATTTCAGAAGTGACTCAGAAATATGATCAGGCTCAAAACCTCTTCCGCGCGGAGCACAGAAGATCTTCAAGAATTCGGTCCGCGCTAGAACCGATTTGGGACGCATTAGCAACGTTGTCCAGAGTTCGTTTGCCCCCGCGCGATGAACGCCTACTTCCGCTAATCGAAGGCATCCACCTGCTCCACGTGGCGCGAACTCAAAAGGATCCGGATGAGACGGCTTCCTTCCTGAGGTCCTTGCGCAATGTCCTTCCGACAGATCTGGTGAATGAGTTTGAGCATCTATCAACTCTAGCTCCGGAAGAGCGGGTCCGAGCGTTTGATAGAGTTCTCTCCTATGTAGAAAAATCGCAAGAACAGAACGAACGCCAGATCTTTGCTGCATTGGCAGGATACTTGGCAACAATAGCTGCTGGAGGAACGCCTAGTCTTGGGTTACTTACAGCGAGTGCTCAACGCTTTCCAGAAATCACCGCGTGGGCCTATGTTTTGGGGGGAGTGGGTGAGCCAGTCCTGTGGACTGCCAGTTTTGACGGGCTAGGAAGACTGGTAGCCAGGGAGCTTCTTCGTCCTCTCCGCTTTGATGAGCCGCCCACTGCCGATTTCGCATTAGACGAAGCTCTCGTTCTTGCGGATCCTCGATTGGCGGACCCTTTAGTGCACTTGCGCATCAAACAATCAAGAATTGCGACTGTCGCTCTGTACCCCGGTGTAAACGTGTCAGTTCCCATGAGCGATCAGCCCGCATCGAATGCGAAGGAGAACCGTCATGACGACATTCCTTCGAAGTCTGTTACATCCGTTTCGCCTGGTGGGAACCCCTGGGCGTTATTGGCGGAAGGTCTTTGGCCTTATCTAGAGGACAAACTCTCGGGACGTGAGACACTCGACGGAAGCAATAGGGTTCGAACAGGTAGACGCGGCGGGGCAGGTCAATCGAAGCTGCCGCTCAAAAAGCCATAGATGGGCGATGGACCAACAATAAACAATGCTACGGTGCAATCAAGCGAGACCAACTTGCTCGACCCTGATGGTGGTTACGTTCGCCCTGGTCGTCCTCCGCTTGCATATTTGGCGTCGGAGCGTGATTCGGGCTTTGTCACCTGTTGCGCCATCCGGAAGACCGTCCAAGAGCCGAACGTTGAACAACAGACCACTAGGGCCGGGCTTTCGAAGCGTTAAGAGTGGCCTCCGCGACCGTGCTCTTGCGGATACCGGTTTCGAGACGGCCGAACGGCTGTTCGAAGAGCAGGATTTCATTTAGAGCAGGGATTTGCGGCCTGCCCCGTCGACCGCGTCAGCTTTTTCCAAATTCGGCCCCGTCGACTGGTCGAGCGCTGCGTGGAAGCCCATGCTCGGCTCTCCTCCCGGATACAGAAAAGGTCCAGCACGCCCATGGCTGAGCGTCGAAAATCGGCTTGAAATGACCGTGATTGCCCCACGGATGCACAAAGGGCAGGACGGCTGCTCGTTTCAATCGCCGAAAATCAGAAGCGTAGTCTGGCGTAGCTAAAGAAAGGGACGGCGGGTTCGTGCGGTAGGAGTCGCTCGACTTTTCCCCGCCGCCACGTCGAAGCTAGCGAGTCTGCGCTGCGCGTGGCGCCGACCAAAGGTCGACCCACTACGCTCGTGGGCTTTCGCATCCGTTGCCCGTTACATCGTATCCGGAGGGCCCTGTCCGTGAGCCAGAACCGGTCAGGCCGAAGCATCATGTGATTGGAGGCCGAAGGTGACGTTCAACCAGTTTGGGGCTGGGTAACCCCGGTCCATCCGCTGGCGGCGTCTGCTTCGTTCGCAATGGTGGGGTAGAAGTGGTCATCTCCAAGACGCGGTGCTACGCCAAAAGGCCAACTTCTTCCATCAAGTACAATCAAGTGGTGCCGTTCCCAGCGTCCTCGTCGCCATATGCGGCTGGAATGCATGTGATAACGCGGTCCGCGGATCGAAGAGCTTAGTCGCGGACGAAAAAAGGCCGCCCCAGATGTGGGGCGGCCAGTAATGTTCGTCGCGGGAGGAAGAATACGACGAACGAATTCAGCACGTAGCGCTTCAGCGTCAGCGTCACTCGACTTGCGCCGATTGCAGCCGCAGCTCTCTGGCTTCAGAACGCCATGGCAGCACGTCGCCTTCGGTATGCCTCGGCTCAAGATAACGCCCATCCGTTTGCCGCTGCACAATACCCACTTGTTCATATCGATTAATGCAATGGTCCGGAAAGTGGCGACGGATTTCAGCGCGGAATGGGTATTTTGCGGGATTTTCAACCATGTTGACGGCCAACTCTATCGGCGCTTTCAAGGACGCGGGCGGCAATTGGCGGAAGCGGCCCGTGCGGATGTCAACAGCCCCGAGGCGGCCTCACTTGCACGCACAGGCCGCTTGTTGCCGTGTCGCTGCATGCTGACTCCAGTTCTCAGTAGCTTCTCGCTAGCCGGCCGCAGACATCCGGCCGAACTCGGTACTTTGGCTCTCCAACAGCCGCCGATAGATCCCGCCGGGCCGCTTAGTCAGAGCGGCATGCGTACCCTGCTCGGCGATTACGCCACCATCAAACACCAGGATGCGGTCGAGGCTGCGCACCGTCGACAGCCGATGTGCAATCACAATCGAAGTGCGGCCCTTCATCAGCCGCTCCATCGCTTCTTGGATGAGGGCTTCCGATTCCGAGTCGAGGCTTGAGGTTGCCTCGTCCAGAATCAGCACCGGCGCATCCGCTAAGAAGGCGCGCGCCAGCGCGACGCGCTGCCGCTCACCGCCTGAGAGCTTGACACCGCGCTCACCGACCAGCGTACCGTACCCCCTGCGGAGACGCAGAATGAACTCGTGCGCATTGGCCAGCCGTGCCGCCCGCTCGATCGCCCCAATATCGGCTCCGGGCCGGCCATAGGCGATGTTCTCGGCGAGCGAACGGTGGAACAGGATCGGTTCCTGCTGCACGACGGCTATCTGGCTGCGGAGCGATTGCTGCGTGGCAGAAGCGATGTCTTGACCGTCGAGCAGAATGCGGCCACCCGTCACGTCATGGAGCCGTTGCACCAGCTTGACGAAGGTCGTCTTTCCGGAGCCGGAGCGGCCGACCAGACCAACCCGCTCGCCGGCGCTGATTTTGACCGATAGCCCGTCATAGAGCAGCACGCCCTCGCCCCCATACCGGAAGGTGACATCGTCGAATACGATCTCACCCCCGTCGATGGCAATAGGACTTGCATCCGGCGCGTCCGCAATCCCGATCGGCTCATCATGGATCGCAACCAGCTCCTCCATGTCGTCGACTGAACGCTGGAGGTTGTTGATGTATATGCCAACCTCGCGCAGATACGCGTGAATAACGTAGTAGCTAGTCAGCACATAGGTAACGTCGCCCGGCGAGGCGAGCCCCGCCATCCAGAGCAGCACCGCGCCGCCGATCACCGACGCTCGCAGGAACAATAGCAGCGAGTGCTGAGCCATCGCGGCGTAATTGTAGCACAGCCAGGTTCGCCGCAGCCGCGTTCGCCAGCGGTTGAGGATGCGGGCGAACTGAACATCCTCGCGCGCCTCCGCGCCGAACGATTTCACCACCGCATTGCAAGTCAGCGCATCGGCTAGCGTGCCGCCGACTTTGGTGTCCCAGGCGTTGGAGACTCGTGCGGCAGGCGCGATATAGCGGACCGAGAATGTCAGCGTCACCACAACATAGATCGCCGCACCAATCGCGACCACGCCGCCCAGCGCAGACCAATGCAGCCCGAGCAGGATCATCGAACCGACCAGTATCGTCAGGGACGGCAACAGAGACATCAGGATGGTCGTGTTGAGCAGGTCGAGGGCCGACATGCCGCGCGTAATCTTCCGCACGCTCGAACCGGCAAAAGAGTTGGCGTGCCAATCAGTTGAGGACCGCTGGACGCGCATAAACGTATCGCTGGCCACGTCCGCCATCGTCTGAAGCGTGAACGGAGCGATTGTGTGCAGTCCTATGAGGCGCAGGATCATCGAAACGAGGCCGAGCGCGACGATGCCGCCGAAGGCGGTGAGCGCCGCATGCCGCGCCGCCTGGTTGTAAGGGCCTAACGTCAATGCGTCGACTAGATGGCCGGAGTAGACCGGCATGAACAGGTCGGCCACCGTTGACCCGAGGAACCCCACCGGTACAAGGACGGCGCGATAGGGCTGGTTCAGCCAGTGGCGGAAAACGAACGGAAGCACCGCTCGGATCGCGATAGGACGTTTGTCAGCTAGAACGGTCATGCCGCAATCCGGCCGTTGCCAGCGTACAAATCGGCGCGATCTAAACTGAGCTCCGCGTTACACGATTGCGATCGAACACCGGCGCTCTGTCGGCATTCCTTGACTAAGCGAAGCACTCGATGCCAACTCTTCAGGCCGCTCGAACTCCGCTCCATAGCTTCTCGTGGAAGCCTGGCGGTCTTATGTGACGGTCTCCGCTCATACAGTATCAGGCCCTCATCCTGTATCTGGCCCTTTACGAAT
Organism: Bradyrhizobium sp. UFLA05-109; assembly: GCF_054185165.1. Classification (NCBI taxonomy): domain Bacteria; kingdom Pseudomonadati; phylum Pseudomonadota; class Alphaproteobacteria; order Hyphomicrobiales; family Nitrobacteraceae; genus Bradyrhizobium; species Bradyrhizobium sp. UFLA05-109. The sequence goes on from NZ_JBBIAR010000033.1 coordinate 29,941, forward strand.
TCGCTTATGCTAGCATCTTGTCCGAGGAGGATCTCCTTCGAAAGCCTTGCACGACAATGACGCCCGGCTTGCTTTAACCTTCCCTGCATGTGAGCGGTCGGCGCGCATAAAGAGAGCCCATCATGGCGTTCCAGGAAAAGAAAAGATCGCATGTCAGAACTGCAGGCGAGAAGTCAGCGCACCCACAAGGTGCGGCGTGGCCAGATTGATGTGGAATCCCAAAGACAGGCGGGACGCTCATGCAGTGCCAGTGTCCGTCTTCTCAATCAATTCCCAAGGCTGGTAGTTGACTTGGGCGCAAGGCGTAGTCACGCCTATGCGTGGCTAGCCCGTTGGGCAAAGCTGACTGGAAAGATATGAAATTGGGCCTCCGCCGGACATTGCTTGGCGGCGCGGAGATACCGGGCGCCAGCGCCATAGAGATCTACCAGATTGACGACCTGCAGACCAAATCTCCCAAATGGCGATCGAGAGTTTGATTTTTAAGAACCAACTACTCACGACAGCGGGTTGAGCGACCATCAGGTGGGTTTGCTAGTCAGTAGAAGAGGTCTGCCATCACGTGAGCCGTGTAGAACAGCGTGCCGATGCAAATCACCTAAATCAACGCGCGCCAGCCGCCGGGGCAGCCGCCATGGGACTGTGTTCGATCATCAGAGTATTGGATCGGGAGATTGAGACCAAGCCGTCAGGAGCGCATCGTCACGATCGGCGATGTGAATGCGTTCCATCCAAAGAATCGATTTCCCCAACTCGCCTACTGCCGGGTAGGAAAAACGCCAGCCATTGAGCAGCATGGTAGGTTTCCGGGCGAGAAAGCTACGACGAGTATGTCATCATGGACACGGCACCCCGTTTGTAGGCGCGGTTTTCAGTGGCTCTGCACCAACTCTATATTGGTGGCAACGGCGCCTGCGAGCCCGAAATGTGTGCAGGATGATCCTGCCCTTGAGCAACACGGCCCGATCGCGCTGCGCCGGTCCCACCCGCAAGGGCTTTGCGACACGATAAACCAGCGTATGTTGAGGCAGCAACCAAGGAATGAATTGACGTCAGTCAGTCTCCCATCTACAGCCGCGGCCTCGCTCCAGAAATCTATGCCCGTGGCGAGGGTGAAGCCAACGTCTCGTCCATCCCACTTGGACCGACCATGGATTGGATATCGCGGCGGGGCACGCGATCCTTCTCGCTAGCCGGCAGGGCGATCACTTATCACATAGTCGAGCCCTCAGAGACGGCATGAATACCGCAAGGTGGCTGGGTAGCGAGGGGCATTTCGCGAGGATGTTCAAAATGAACGCGCAGGATATGACCGGATTCAAAACACATACGCTGCCCCGGCATTTGCGGCGGCTGGAGGCCGAGTCGATCGAAATCATGCGCGAAGTTGTCGCCGAATTCAAAAAGCCGGTGATGCTCTATTCGATCGGCAAGGATTCCAGCGTCATGCTGCACCTTGCGGTAAAAGCATTCTATCCGGCGAAGCTGCCCTTCCCGCTGATGCATATCGATACGACCTGGAAATTCCGCGAAATGATCAGCTTTCGTGACGAGACAGCCAGGCGCGTCGGGGCCGATCTGATCGTCCACGTTAACAAGGAAGGCATCACCCGCGGTATCAATCCGATCGACTCCGGTTCCACGTTGCATACGCAGATCATGAAGACCGAGGCGCTCAAGCAGGCGCTCGACTTACACGGATTCGACGCGGCTTTCGGCGGCGCGCGGCGGGACGAAGAGAAAAGCCGTGCCAAGGAGCGCATATTTTCATTCCGCTCAGCAGGACATGCATGGGATCCGCGCAACCAGCGGCCTGAACTTTGGAATCTGTTCAACACCCGCATCCGGCAAGGTGAAACGATGAGGGTGTTCGCGATGTCGAATTGGACGGAGCTCGACATCTGGGAATACATCATGTTCGAAAGACTCCACGTCGTCCCCCTCTACCTTGCGAAACCGCGACCTGTGGTACATCGGAACGGCGCTCTGATCATGATGGACGACGAGCGCCTGTCGCTCCAGCCAAACGAAGCCCCCGAGATGCGTACGATCCGCTTCCGTACCCTCGGCTGCTACCCCCTGAGCGGCGCAATCGAGTCGGAGGCCGCGACCATCGAGGACATCGTAGCCGAAATGCGCCTTGCGAAAGTGTCGGAACGCCAGGGGCGTCTGATCGACACGGATGAGGTGGCGTCGATGGAGAAGAAGAAGCGGGAAGGATACTTTTGATGGATACGGACGCTGTGTGCCACCTCAGTGAGGCCGTTCGCAAAGATCAACTGCGGTTCATCACCTGCGGCTCGGTCGACGACGGCAAATCGACGCTGATCGGACGCCTCCTGCATGACAGCAAGATGATCTATGAGGACCAGCTACAGGCGCTCGCGCGCGACAGCGCCAAGCACGGCACGACGGGCGAGGACATTGACCTTGCTCTGCTGGTCGACGGCCTCGAAGCTGAACGCGAGCAAGGGATTACCATTGACGTCGCCTATCGGTTCTTCTCCACGCCGCGCCGATCCTTTGTGGTCGCCGACACGCCGGGCCACGAACAATATACCCGTAATATGGCGACCGGCGCATCCAATGCGCAGCTCGCCATCATTCTGATCGATGCGCGCAAGGGCGTTTTGGTGCAGACCAGACGCCACTCATTCATCTGCGCGCTATTGGGCATCCGGCACGTCCTCGTGGCCGTCAACAAAATCGACCTCGTTGATTACCGGAAGGATGTCTTCGACGGCATCGTGCGCGACTATGTCGCCTTTGCTTCAGCGCTCGGCTTCAAGTCGATCGTACCTTTGCCGATTTCCGCCAGATACGGTGACAATATCACCTACCTATCCGGCAACACCAATTGGTATCACGGCCAGTCGCTGCTGGATTATCTCGAGACCATTGAAATTCAGTCCGAAACGACCGATCTGCCCTTCCGCTTTCCGGTACAGTGGGTGAACCGGCCCGATCTGGATTTCCGAGGATATGCCGGCACGATCGCCTCGGGAGGCATCGCGGTTGGCGATGAGATCGTCGTGGCGGCTTCCGGCCGCAGCTCGCGTGTGAAGCGGATTGTGACCTATGATGGTGATCTTGCGGTTGCAGAAGCTGGCGATGCGGTAACGATCACACTCGAAGATGAGATCGATGTCAGCCGCGGCGATGTCTTGGCAGGTTCCACGCAGCGCCCTGCGGTCGCCGATCAGTTTGCCGCTCATCTCATCTGGATGGATGATGAGCCAATGGTGCCGGGCCGCTCCTATGCATTTCGGATTGGCACCCAATCGATTGCCTCCGGCAACGTCACGCGCATCAAATACAAGATCGACGTCAACACCGGTGAGCCTCCTCTTCCGGCGACCACTCTGGGTCTCAACGAGATCGGCTTCTGTCACGTCGCGACCGCTCTGCCTGTGAGCTTTGATCCCTACCATGAGAATCGGCGCACCGGGTCTTTCATCGTGATCGATCGCTACACCAACCGGACGGTCGGTGCGGGAATGATCGATTTCCCGCTCCGTCGCGCGAGCAACATCGCCTGCCAACCGCTGGCGATCGGCAAGCAGGAGCGTGCCGCACTCAAGCATCAAAAGCCATGCATCATCTGGTTCACCGGGCTTTCCGGCGCCGGCAAGTCGACGATTGCCAATATCGTCGATCAGAAGCTGTACGCGATGTCGCACCACACGATGCTGCTGGACGGCGACAACCTTCGTCACGGCCTCAATTGCGATCTTGGGTTCACCGAACCCGATCGCGTCGAGAACATCCGACGTGCTGGTGAGGTGGCCAAATTGATGCTCGAAAGCGGCTTGATCGTCATCTGCTCGTTCATCTCGCCCCACAAGGCCGACCGAGACATGGTGCGCAAGCTCGTCGGTATCAGCGAATTCCTCGAGGTCTTCGTAGATACGCCAATAGACGAATGCGTCCGGCGCGATCCAAAGGGTCTTTATTCCAAGGCAAGGTCAGGCAAGATCAAGGACTTTACTGGTATCGATGCCCCGTACGAAGCGCCGCAAGCGCCCGAGGTTCATTTGAAGACACTGGACGGGCGACCTGAGCAATTGGCCGATACGGTGCTAAACTGCCTCGTGGCGCGAGGGATCGTCGCTTTGAGATAGCCGAATTGATTGCACAACGCGCCGGCGTAGGAAAGTTTTAAGGACTGGCCGCGCCATACCCTTCAGGATCTGCTGAAGAGCAGAACGAAATTGTTGGCTGGTAGGTTGAATTGCTGTTCGAGCGCCAATCCATGCTTTCTGCCCGCTCTCTGAAGGTCCCGCACGTCTTTGAGGCGCCATTCTGGCACACCGGCCGCCCGGATCTCCCTGTCGAAGGCCCGGTTCGATGGCGCGGTGTATTTCCCGTCAAGTTTGAAGGGACCATAGATGGCGACGAAGCCAGACGGCTTCAGGAGTTTTGCGCCAAGCGCAGCGACGCCATCGGCGATCGAGACGGGTGCAACCTGGAAGATATTGATGGCAAAGATGACGTCGTAAAGCCGCTCATCGGCGCTTGGCCAGGTCGCGGGGACGGTGAGATCAATGAGAATGGGATCAGCAACGTTCTTGTTGCTGGCTCCGGCGCCCTGTCTTTTGATGGAAACAAAGACGTCTCGATCGTCGCCGGAGGGCTGAAACCGAATGTTCAGAAAATGAGGCGCGAAGTCGTTGATATGCAATCCAGCACCTGTCGCCAGCGCAAGCACGTCACCTTTCGTCGGAAAGATGCCTTCGAACGTCTTTAGGATCGGATGCTTGTCGCGATTGCCCGCCCAGGCGACATAAGGGCTGAGCGGATGCGGATCGATATCGGGTCTTGGGCCGGACATTCGGGTATTCCACTGCAGCAAGAGGTCTTCGGTAGCGGCGCGATAAAAATCGATCAGGTTAGCCAGGAGGCCTGCGCCCAGTCTCGGCGCGGTCGACACGGCGAAGTCGGTCGCTCGCCCGACGGCAAACTCACCTTTCCACTTTGCGGCCCCAAATCGTCGCGGATCCGGCAATGAAGGGAAGGTAATCATCTGAGCGAAGCGCTTGACCCGGACGCGTGATCGGCTTGACCAAGTTCGTGTCATTTTCGTTCGCGCCGTTGACATGATCGTGAAAGGCAACGGTCACGGCAGCGGAGAAGCTCGGTGAGGCGTTCAGGACGCTTTTCGCAAGGTCGAACGTAGAATGTCTTGGGCTACATGGTTCACACGAAATGGATTTCTCTCTCCGAGCTTGCCTGGAAAACGACTTCGCTACGAAAGAGACCAGCGCGCGCCCATGATTTCAAAGTTACCCAAGTTGCGGGCTCCCGAACATCTGATCCGGTCCCTTGATTGGAAGAGTGGTGGCATGACGACTTCAAACGAGCGGCACGTGATCATCGTCGGCGGGGGCGCCAGCGGCGTCCTGCTGACCTATCAATTGCTGCAGCGACCGACCAGCGGTCTGCGCGTCACGCTGATCGAGCAGCGTCCCGATATCGGACGCGGTATTGCCTATCACACGGGCAATCCCGATCACCTGCTCAACGTACGCGCGTCGAATATGAGCGCGCTGCCCGACCAACCAGATCACTTCTGGCGCTGGCTGAACTCGCATAACGCGGACACGTCGCTGTGCCCCGATCCCTATTGTTTCGTGCCACGACGCATCTATGGCGACTATATGGCGAGTTTACTCGATCAGCAGACGTCTCGTCCGATGGACGCGCGGCGTCTGTCGATCCTGCACGCGACTTGCGTCGATATCGACGAGAGCCCGACCGGCATATGGGTCAAGCTGGATGATGGCCGCTTCCTCATGGCCGACACCGTCATTCTCGCAACCGGACATGATCCGAGAGCTAACCCGCCAGCCCATGCGAACCCCTGGGCACCACCGTCGGCCGCTCACATCGACACCGATGCAACCGTACTGATCCTGGGCACGGGGCTTACCATGGTCGATTACGTCCTGTCGTTGCTGCGCGACGGCCATCGCGGGCCGATCATCGCGATGTCACGGCGCGGTCTGCTCGCAAAACCTCACCGCCACATCGATGCTTTGCGAATTGAGGAGGCGGACGTTCCTTTTGGCGCCAGCATTAATCACCTGCTGCGCTGGCTTCGCGACCACATAGAGCGGAATGCGGCCCAAGGCGGCGACTGGCGCAGCGTCATCGACGGCCTTCGACCCTATACCCAGCGGCTGTGGCATGACCTTCCGCAAGTCTCGAAACGCCGCTTTCTGGAACACGCGCGCGCTTGGTGGGACGTGCATCGGCATCGGATGGCCCCGGAAGTCGAAGCACGCGTTACCGAGGCGCTTGAACGAGGTCAGCTTGCCCTCATGGCAGCAAAGGTGATCAGCATCGAGCCCAGCAATACCGGCGCGAGAGTCAAGTACCGCCGGCGGGGCAACGCCACCTCCCTTGACCTCCAGGTTGGCGCGGTCGTCGATTGCACCGGCATCGTCAAAGATCCCCGCGCTACGCTCAATCCGGCAGTACGCAGCTTGTTTGACCGTGGTCTTTGTCGTGTCGATCCGCTCTGCATTGGCATCGAGACCGACCGAAATTGTGCGGTCATCAGCCGCACTGGCGCGGCTTCGCGCCACCTCTTCGCGGTGGGTCCGCTCACGCGCGCGGCTTTTTGGGAGATCAACGCGATACCCGACATTCGCAACCAATGTGCGGCACTGGCAGCCCTCCTAGTCCATACCGCCGGCGAGCATCAAACGCATCATGAAAGCGCCTGACCGGTCTTAAGCGCGGAATAAAGACGGGCAGCTTCCGTACCGATCACAAAGCGGAAACTATTGCTTCGAACCTGATCGGGAGCCTCGAGCACGAGTTGCCCGAGAGCTGCCCGTTTACTCAGGTGTTGCCTGAACTGCTCTGCTTGAACGGCTGTCTACACAACGGGGCACCCGGTTCTCCCGAATCTGCCAAGATGTTCAAGTCCGTCAGGAACAGCCGTAATGTTGCCGAACACAAGCATTGTATGGAGGCGCCTTCAAAGATTCGGCGGACACAGAGATTCGTAACCGTGGCACGAATTTTCCTGCAGGCAGCACGCCGTTGCAATGATGTGACCACCCTTGACCCCACTCTTGACCGCCATAGCAAAGTTCAATGATGAGATGCCCCCTCTTCTTGGCCTACCTGATCCTTCTCGTCCTGCCTCGGATTGCCCATGCGGCCAAGTCTACCGAAGAGCAGATGTTGACGCTTTCTCCCGAAACGCGACTTGAGCAGCGCTGTGATGCACGCGCGATGGGAGCGATCGGCCGCGAGCATCAGGGCTTTCGGCCGGATGAATTCGTCGCCTATGCGTTCGCGGATCCGATCATTAGCGGGCATGCCATAGCCGCCAACGGCGCCGCGTTGCGAAGCCGCGGCATGTGGTACCACGTTGCGTATCGTTGCGAAACGAGCGACGACGGCCTCACAATTCGATCATTCAGCTATACCCTCGGATCGCCAGTGCCTAGGCCCGAGTGGGATCATCACTATTTGGTACCTTAAGACCACAAAATCATAGGGCGCGAGCCCACCAAGAGAGAACGCGGCGAAACTAAAAGCGCCAGAAGGGCAGCAGCTTACGTTGTTTCAGCCCGTCAGTGAGCAGCCCTACAGCGCTGGAATGGATCATTCCAGCCTCACAAGCTCACTTTGTCGAGACAAGAGACCTAATCCTGGTCAGTCAGCCGCTTCTCATAGAAGATCACCGCATATCCGTGCAGAATCCCCTCCCTGCGCCGAACATAGCCAGCGGTCTCATAAAGTTTTTGCGCCCCGACTTGGATCGTCGTCGTATCGAGCACTACCCGTTTGAACCCGAGAGCTGTGGCTCTCGATTCCAATTCATGAAGGAGGCTCCTTCCAAGCCCTCGTCTTCGAAGGGCCGGATCGACGCGCATACGCTTCAGCTCTACCACATCGGAATCGACAGGCTTCAATCCCCCCATGGCGACGAGCTGGGAACCAATATGGGCAGTCAAGAAGTCGCCGCCCGACCTGATGTACACTTCGCTTATATTGCGTAAATCATCCTCCCACGCCCCTTCCGGGCCGCGCGCACCACCATCCTCCGATGCGGCTCTATGCAAATGCCAGACATCATCGGCATCCCCTGGCTCGAACCGACGAAAGATCACCTCGCCCTGAGACATCGACATCCGCTGCCGAATGGCGTCGGAGACTAGCGCCTCTCCCATCATTGGCTTTTTGCCCACGCAGATAGCGCCCTCAAGTTGACTGACGCGCCGTCGTCAACAGTCGCTGCAAAAGGACTGCGTCAATGCTTTCGGATGCCTCAACTCCGACGACTGGTCGGCCGGGCTCGACCGTATATTTGAGAGCTGTCGTATGGTGCATCAGGGTAAACCGATCCAGCGCACGAACACAGGAGGCGCGCAGCTTTTGGATATCACCGTTGCCCTGTTCTATGACAGGCGAAATGGTCGCAGATCTAGGAAACTCCTCTTTTCCTTCTAGCCACGCAGGCTTGAGCAACGCGCTGGCCTTGTCTGGCACCAACCAGCGGAATACTTCATGAATGTACGCTTGCGGATAGTACAGGGACAGCCGATAGACATCCCTGTAGAATTGCGGCTTCTGAAGGAAAAGCTCTTCGCCGATCAGCAGCACTGAGACAGCCACAATGCGGGCCGAAAATCTGCCGCTTGGGCCGAGCGTATCTTTGTAAGGATTTTTTCCGTAAAAGACCCGGAATTGGCCAAACAGATCCGGCGACATTTGTTCATAAAAGCGCACTAAGATTTGATTCGCTGCCTCAAGTCGATCCACGCACAGCGCAAGACATTGACGCGCATCCGCGTCAGCCACATCGCGCAACTTAAGGAGTGCGTCGATCGCCGACTGCAATTCGCTTTCGATGAGTTGATGGCCTAAGCAGAAGTCTCGTTCCTCGACCCCGGCTGCTCCAAGGCAGTATACCCGCGGATCGTTCTGGACCGGATTCGTCAATATCATATCATCATAGGAGAGGACCTCAATGCCAGGCTGCCGCTCGCGGGTTAAGCGGGCAAGTTGGCTTAGCGGTTCCCCAATCGTCAATTCGGCGTCCGCACGATGGAGGCCCGCCATCGCAGACACGTGATAAGCACAATTGGTGAGATATTGGATGTCTGTCTTGGCGACCTCGAAATCGGACTGAGGTAGCCGGCGCAACAGCGTATCGTAGTCCGAGGCCGCCATGATCGCGCCGACACTGCGACCGAGGGCCCTAACCGCTTCATCCGGCCGCTCACTGCATTTGATCTCTACAATACTGTGTGGCAGCTCATCGACGACAAAATTGCTCAATCGCCCCATCGGTCGCTGCTGGTGGCCGCGATCGATGCTATCGGTCTCATGAGAAAACATGTCTTGCGCGCCGGTGCGTGGCAGTTCTTGGGCGGAAGAGGAAATAGGGGTGGCCACAGCGCACACTCACCGGCCTTGGTTAAAAACAGCTTGCATCTCGGCGGTCGCCCCATATCGGGCGGCCGGTGAATAGTCGTGCTTCTCGATAAGATCACTTCGTTTGTCTAAGATCCTGCTGTCGGTGCGCGCGGCTCGCTCGAGCACATTGTTGGAGAAAAACTGCAGCGATACCGCGCCCGAATTGATGATCCCGGCGGTGGTTAACGTCAGCACGCCTTCGTTAGAAATGCTGATGAGCCCCGCCTCATTTAGTTTTTTGAGCTCGCGGCGGAAGTATTGTTCCATGGACACGCCAAACTCCTTCTCGAAACGAAAGAGCGACACGCCGCTACTTCGCAACGCCAGCATCACCGTTCTGCGGATCAGGTCGTCTTGCGACAGGACGATACCTTTCCACACCGGCTTCTCGCCACGCTCGACCCTCTGCAAGTAGCGAGCTAAATCTGCCTCATTATAGAACTGGCACTGACTCATGTAGCCAAATCCGCCAACCCCAAACGGGACCAGATTGTTGTCGTTCCAGGAATCGTATTTGCGGCTCTGCTGAACGGAGTGCGGCTGCGACTTCTTGGTCCAGTAGAAGATCGGGCCATGGCGATAGCCAAGTCTCGTGAGGATGTGCTCCGCCATGAAATGCATGATGATGCGCTCCTTCGCCCCAGCGAACTGGTATCGCCCTCTGCTCAAATGGCGAGCTATGGGGTCCGTCGATTTGAACAACAATGGGAATATGTTGAACTTCTCCGCGCCCATGTCCAATAGTCCGATGAGCGAGTCATACCAACTGCGGAGCGTTTGCTGCGGCAGGCCATAGATGAGGTCCAGGGATAGATTCTGAACGCCCATCTTATTCAGCAACTGTACGAGCTCTCTCACCTCGTCCACACCGTGGCCGCGGTTCAAAATCCGCAAGATGTTTTGATCAAGGCTTTGAACACCCAGCACGAAGCGGTTTACGCCCCCTTGGAGCAGAGTGGATATGCGATCTGCGGCGTCCAGCTGCTTTGCAAGAGAGGGATGCAATTCGAAGCTGACTTCGGACTTCGATAGGTCAAAGCGCTGCTTGATCATGTCAAACAGCGTTTTGAGTTGCTCGTTGGTCAGCATTGATGGGGTGCCGCCGCCAAAGAAAGCTGTTTCGATAGACCGGCCGGCAAGCGCCGCGTCCGACCAACTCATTTCCTTATCCAGAGCCGCCAGGTAACGTTCCACTCGCCCGGGACGTGGATTGATCTCCTTGGCGAAGTGACAAAAGGTGCAATACTGATTGCAGAAGGGGATGTGAAAATAGAGATCGATTGACGAGGTAATCTCGCCCAATAACCTCTCGGCATTCAGCTCACCCATTGCTTTGAGAGGTGGATATGTGCCGACAAGGTAATCGTTATAGGTGTCAAGGTGTAGTTTTCGCGCCCTCAGCATGTCGAGGTTGATGTCGTACGAGCGGTCGATCGCAAACTCCATGGTTCGCAGCGGACCTCCGGCGGGGCCGCGCTTAACAGTGCAGCGTCCATCGCATTGACTTAAACATTGGACACACTCATTTGACATCCTGGACAGTGAGAGCACACGCGTTGCTCATCCTTCTCCGTGTCAGCAATTGGCGTGCCATCAAAAACGTCCTACGAAGCTTGCTTGAAGTAGAACAAAACCTATCTCCTTCGAACCGCATCGCCACAGACTTTCCCCTAGCGTTTGGTTCTGGACATAAGCGTCTAAAGCCGAACACACTTGAAACGCGACAGCACGGAAATATCGGTGATGACGGTCCCCCTCAACGCGGTCTCGGACGCTTGCTCGAGAATTGTCCAGAACAGCGAAATTGCGACCTGAAATAATCTTCTCTTGTAGGTGATCTTCTTCCGCTTCTGGTCGATGATCTTCATTCGCTCCGTCCTATCGCAAGGGCAAAGAAGGAGACGACGTTATGCTCCATCAGTCATCGGCTGATTCGGTACCGCGAGAAGCCGCCCGTTGGCGCCCGCCTGGCGCTAGTGGGCCTGGCAACCGGGTTCGCGCGCGGCGTATAATCACATTCACCCGCTCCGCGAGCGGTCACGCTCATAACGAGACGTCACAAAGACAAATTGCAGAGGGTTTGTTAGAGTAACTGTGCTTGATGAGCGTGAACTCGTCTTTTGCAGAGAGCACCGGTCCCAAATTGTCCGCTTTCGCCCGTGGATGCGTCCGAGCCGTCCCGCAAACATGGATCGGGCCACGACCACAGTTCTTTCGATAAACCGCCGGGACCTCGCCGAGGCTGTGCCGATTGGTTGGACTGACGCCCCCGCAATGATAGATTCGTGATTGGATCATGCGACGGCTAGTCGCACCACCATTGCAGCAAAAGATCAAAGTTTCGACGAAGCACCTCATCATGCGAGCGAGTTATGCAATTGCGGCGTGCTGATAGTCTTTGCATGACATCTCGCTACCAGCAAAGGTCGCCCTCGTTCTGCACCAGGCTTAAGTCTCAATCCAGAAAACGCGATCGCCCACGCCGGGGTCTTTCATCGTTGTCGAGCGCCCGACCCACGGCGAAGCCGTCAGGCTTGATGGATCGAGCGCACTTTCGATTTCTGCTTTGTTTCGAGAGATCTTGAATCGTACGTTGCGTCATATTGTACGGCATATATCACGCGAATTTGTCCACGCTAAACCCGTGACGATTCTCAGACTTGGCGAGATTTCAGTTTGCCATCAGTGCGCGGGGACCCGCGGCGACAACCTCGATCCGACTGCAAATAGCCCCGCTGTGTCGCGCTTATGCCCCATTCGAAGATGCACGATTGAATGCATCAGGCCCGTCAAGTGACGGTCCCTTCGTTGCGCTTCTTTAGCCAGACTGCTGAGAGGGCCACAAAGTGAACAACTCATATTCCGCAAACCCCGACGGCAGGGTCTTGGAAGTCACGACAACCGTTGGCTGCTTCGTCGAGTGTTCTTATTGTCCGCAGGACAAGTTCGCCATCCGGCAAAGAGCCGTATCCGATGCAAAGCGTCTTCGTCTCGAGGACTTCAAAAGATGCCTGGCGCGCGTACCAGCAGCTGTCGATATCAGCTTTTCCGGTTACTCCGAGCCGTGGCTCAATCGGGATTGCACCGAAATGGTTGAGCATGCTTACGAAACTGGCCATGGCATCCGAATTTCCACGACGCTAGTAGGAATGAACGGACGGGATCTACGACGCTTGCAAGCGCTGCACTACCGGGTTTTCCTCGTGCATGTCTTCGATGACGGCACGTATATGAATAGCCGCCTCGTCACGGACAAGTATATCGATTTGATCCGCCAACTGGTCGACGCAGACATTCCATCGATTTTATTCACAGTCACGGGCGAGGTTCATCCGGAACTTGATAAGATAATCCCCGATAAAGCGCTCATTCGCTCTCGTCCGCCAGGCGGCAGCGCGGGATGCGCCGATCCTCGAATCGTTGAGCAACGACAGCCAATCGTCGGAGCACTGAGATGTGCTGACGAACGACACTACCGTAATCTTCTTCTCCCAAACGGCGACGTTACGCTCTGCTGCATGGATTTTGAGCGACGCCACGTCTTAGGCAATCTTCTGCGGGACGAATATGAAGATCTTTTCGAAGGGCCGGCCTTTTGCGAAGTTGTCGATCGCATGAACGGAAAGAGCGGATTTCTCCTTTGCCGGACGTGTGAATCTGCTGGATCAACAGCGTCGGGCTGCTGATTTGTAGCGTACCGTACAAGCAGATCAGATAGTAACCGCACCCCGCTTCCTTGAGCGCATCGAGACCGACAGGCGTAACGGCCGGAGCCAAGGTCATCGAAACCGATCCCGGCCAGGCCAACACCGATCCATAGTAGCGCGCTTAGACGTGAAGACGCCGATGCAATGCACGCAAATTGGATGGATATTGGCTTAGTTGGACCTCAGGCTGCGGGATGTAGCTGACGATCCTGCTGCCGCTACATCAAATCGGCGGAACACGGATGCCGATATCTGATGCCCGCTTAGCCACCACGTCCGGGCTAGCAGACGTTTCCTTCCTGGAGCCAAACATGCTTCGGAAAGCCGCCCATCCATCGCCGGGAGATCCTCCCGGCCCTGATGGCAGCCCCGTATAGCATCTCCCGCCTGCTGTAGGGTGAAGTCGCGCGGACAAGGCGTTTCGGCCCACGACAAGCGCGACAAGCTTGAGCGGCTTAGCGCCCGATCCGCGTCTGTCCTTCGCAACAATTCGGTGCTAGTGGTTGTCCATATAGTTAGGAAATTCATTGAAAGCACTTTTGCATGCCATGGCGAGGAATGGAGCCAGACGATCTTCCTAAGGTTAAGGCCATCGCAGATCGCGTCCACCTCAACTACCCTGAGGATGAGGCGGTCTTCTCGGAACGGCTGGAGCTATACCCTGACGGATGTTTCATGCTTGAGCGCGCGCGGGATGGCCTGGCCGGCTACGTCGTCAGCCACCCCTGGCACTTCAAGAAGCCGATCGCTCTGAATGTGCTGTTGGGCGCCGTCCCCGAGCCTGCGTCAACCTACTATATTCATGACATCGCGTTGCTAGCCGGGGCCCGCAGTCATGGTGCGGCTTCCGAGGTCGTGCTCAAACTGATCAGACGCGCGAAAAAGGCCCGGTTTCGCAACCTCTCGCTGGTGGCTGTCAACAATTCAAGCAAGTTCTGGGAGAGGCAGGGTTTCCGAACGCTGGATGATCAAGATCTGAACCACAAACTCACAAGCTATGATGGTCGGGCAAAGTATATGGTTCTTGAACTGGAATGACATTTCCGGGAAGCCGTTATCCCAGCACCAAAAGAGCGTTGCCGTCAGCCGAGGTGCGACTTTGACTAACGTGGCTTCGCAAGCTCGCCCTTTTTTCGCATTTTATCGATCTCCTTCGTGGGTGGCTTCTCGCTTTTTCGGAACATTAATGGCGCCGGCGTCCAGCACGTCCTGATATGTGAAGCCTAGAAATTTCCGATCGTCTCCAGACTGGCTCGACAATTCTTTCCAACATGTCGATGGTCCCGCCCTCCGTCAGCGGGAAGCAGAGGTAGGTGTGCCGCAACCTGCAGGCCGGGCTAAGCGCCCTTCACTCCTTCACGGCCAAACTTAAGCTCACCTTCTCGAAGAGTGCGGCTGAACATCGCATGGTGCGATCCTTAAGATGATATGCCAGTGCCCCTCGGCGCTCGTTGCGATTCAGCGGCCGTTTGAGGGCGGGCGCGGCATTCGTGCTCTTGCACAGGACCATAGCCGCGCTTTTTCGCGCAAGTCGATTTCGAGAATTGTTTCATGTGCACCTCCATCAGGACCACTATGACGTCATAATAACCCGGACGAAGAACCTCATCTGACCGCTACGCCCGGTCTCCCTCAGAAGAGCACGAGTTGCGTCACTAATGACTCCAGTAGCGCGGCTTATCGTTGAATGGCTTCTACGCGCCCCTCCCCGCGCGCATCGCCTGCGAATGAAGCTCCTGTGGACCCGCTCGAGCTCAAAAGGTGACGCTCGCCTTAATTTTCGAGTCCACGGGTCGCAAGAATCGTCCGTATGATCATGGCACGCCCGCCATCGCGTTACTCTCATCGACAATGGCCCTTCACGCGTCAACACAGGGGCGCGCTTTACCTCTGGAACGCCGCCGCGAGCGCCTAACAGGCGCGCCAATAGCTAAGCGGTATTCAGGGGGGCGGATATATTTCAGCGCCACTCGTAGCCTGAGCTCCATCCGTACACACCGCCAGGTGTTTAAGGGAGCGCCGGTCTTCTTATGTCTCGGTATTCAAATACTCGCTGCTTCAGCGGATCTTCATCGTTTTCATGCGGCAAAGCACTTGAATCGTACGGAGCGTCACATTGTACGAGTTTCAAGTGGGTCGCGACGGTCTGATCAGCCGCACGTTCAATATTGGCAGTGGCAGATCTCATAGCCGTCTTGACTTGCCCATTAATGGACAGCTCGCCATGACGCATGGCCGATGTCCCTTGCCACAGGTAGGACAATGACGTCCAACGCCGTTGACGTATGTGTAGTCGGCAGTGGTGCCAGTGGCTCGATCGTCGCTCACGAGATCGCCAGAAACGGATTCCGGGTACACGTCCTCGAAGCAGGCTTGAAGCTTCCTGCCGACGCCTCACTGTCGACGGTCAAAAACGGTATCGACGACGCTGCCCTGGTGCGCTCTTCGGCCGGTACATTGAAGCCGCTCGGCCGTCCCTGGACCGTGTCGGCGCTCGGCGGCGGAATGACGTTGTACGCCGGGATCGCCTTCCGATATCGCAAGGTCGATTTTGACGCGCGAGCGCATGTCGCGCCCGACGCGCTCAACCCGGTCTGGCCTATCGATTACGGCGAACTACGCCCCTACTACGAGGAGCTCGAGCAGCGGATCGGGGTCGCTCGGCTAGCTGGCGCGGATCCATTCGAACCGCCCAGTGATCCCGCTGTACTGCCACCGCACAGATATAGCTTGCAGGGCAGATTGATCGCCACTGCGGGCGGGCGCCTAGGCCGGCAGCCGTTCCCGACCCCGCTGGCGGTCAACTCGGTCCCCTACCGCGGCCGGCCGGCGTGTGACCGGTGCGGCCCGTGCAACGAACACCCCTGTGCAAGCGGCGCGCGTGCCGATGCGCACTCACCATTCACCGACGTTTGCCTGCCACCCGGCGCCCTGTCGGTCAGCTCCGGCAGCAAAGCTGTGCATATCGAACTTGGCAGCGTCAGCCGCGCCGATACGGTCGAATGGTTGGACACCGTCACCCGGCAACGCGCTCGGGTGCATGCCCGCTGCATGGTGCTCGCTGGCAACGCGATTCAATCCGCCGCCTTGCTGCTGCGGTCCACGCAGCGAGCGGCACCCAACGGCATCGGCAACGCCACGGGCATGGTCGGCAGGGGCATCTGTTTCAAGATCAGTGGCTACGTCTCTGGGACCATCACAATGAATAGGCTGCCCCTGCATTCGTCCGGTGGGCCGTTCTCCACTGTTGCGATGACGGATCACTATCTCGACAGTGATGCGCCCTCTGGCCTCGGCGGGCTTATTTACGAAGCAAGTCCCGCAGATCGGGCAGTCCGCGAGGGACAGGTACCGCTGAGAGTGCATTTCCTGGCGGCCGATCAACCCATGCGCAGCAACGCCGTTCGACTGGCCAACAGTCGCGATCCGCTCGGTCTGCCCAACATCATTCTTGAATACTGCACCCATCCGCTGGACAGGCGCCGTCTCGGCTATTTGTCCCGACGCGCATCGGACTTGCTGACCGCGGCAGGCGTGAAAGAGATCGATTACAAGGATTCCAACTATCAGTTCGGTAGCAGTCATCTGCATGGCGGCTGTCGAGCGGGGGTTGATCCAAAGGAATCCGTGGTCGACCGCTGGGGTCGCGTGCACGATATCGACAATCTCTATGTCGCGGACGGCGGGTTCTTCCCGTATCCCGGCGGCGTCAACCCGACCTTCACCATTCAGGCGAACGCGCTGCGGATCGCTCGGAGAATCCTCACGCAGCTGGCCTGACAGCCGCGACGACCGGAGCATTGTTGATGTTCACCAGCATACCCCATGGCACGTTGGCCGCGACGGATACGCACGAATCCGCACTGCGCCGCGCGTTGCGGATCACTGCGTCGGAGAAATGGGATCTCGATCGGCGTTTTCCCCTCGTCATGAGCCGTGCCTCAGGTGCGCACGTCTTTGATATCGACGGAAGGCAATACGTCGATCTCACCTCCTGTAGCGGGGCCGCGCCGCTTGGAGCTGGATATCAACCGGTCGTCGATCATGTGATTGCAGAAATGCGCCGCAGCGGCGGCATCCTGCCCGGACCGTTGTCCGTGCATCGGATCGAGGTGGCCGAGCGGCTGGCGGAGATATTCCCCCTCGCGCAACGCTCGATATTTTTCCGCACTGGCTCCTGCGCCACGACTGCTGCGGTCCGCCTTGCTCGCGCGCATACCGGTTTGAACCTGGTGCTTACCAGCGGATACCACGGTTGGCACGACTGGCATTTACAGGACCGCCCCGGAATGGGCCTACCCGACCGGGACCTGGACAGTATCGACTTCCATTACGACCTTGACCTGCTCAAGAGACTGATCAAAGGGCAGCCCGTCGCTGCCGTGATCATCACCCCCGAGGTCAACTTCTTCCCGGACGAATATCACCGGGAATTGCAGCATCTCGTGCACCAATACGGTGCTCTGCTCATCCTGGATGAGGTGATGACGGGATTCCGCTACGGCCTCGGCGGTTATCACACCGCGATCGGGCTTGCGCCCGACCTGATCACACTCAGCAAGGGACTGGCCAACGGCATGGCATTGTCGGCGGTAGTCGGTCGGGCAGACGTGATTGCCGCCGCCGAAAAGACGTACATGGGCAACACCTATCAACGCGAGATCACTCCGTTCGCCGCTGCCCTCAGCACCCTCGATGCGCTGCGCGACGGCACCGCGCTCGCCCGGATGCGCCAGGTTGGCGAGGACCTCATCAATGGCCTCAACCAGGTCTTCGCCCGCCAGCAAGTTCAGGCGCGCGCGTTCGCATGGCCGACCATGTTCGACGTCGTGTTTGCCAACGCTGATCTTGGTCACACATTCTTTCAGGAGATGTGGTCGCGCGGCTTCCTCATGCAGTACGGCGGCCGTTTCATGCCGTCCGCAGCGCTGTCCGATGCCGACGTGCGAGGTGCGATTGAAGCCGCCGGACGGGCTCTGACAGCGGCACTGGCCCGGGTAGAGGCTACTTGCGACAATCCGGATCCGATCGCCGCTGCGGTGCGGTTCGCAGGTGATCACTTCATCGCCACGCCGGACACCGTCCGGCGGTGGTTCACCGCTCCGAGCCAGCCATGAACACCAGCAGTCGAGCAGCGGACACTCCCATGCCCAAGGCCGACCCGTTCTCCACCTCGCCGGTGCTGCTCGGTGGCGAGAACCGCTCCGGCACAACATTGCTGAGCGTCGTGCTGGACTCGCATGCCGATCTGGTGGTCGGGCCGGAGATCGACTTCCTAGAACCGCCGAACCTCGGGCCGCACATTCTGGAAGCGACCGACCTGCTCGCAGCTAACGATCCCCGGGTCACCGGCACCGCCAAAAGTGCGATCGACCCGTTCTGGTATGACGGCGCGCACTTCGTGGTGCAATGCCGGCGGTTCGGCCTGGACTACGATGACGTGCGCAAGCTTGTCACTGAGGTGATGGACGAGACAGCGGGCGATATCATTTCGTTCGCCGACAGATGCAGGCTGATCGACGAGATCGGTGAGTTCTGCAAGGCACGAACAGGGGCCAAGCGCTGGGGACTAAAGCTGCAGCGCAAGATCACCCAAATCGACGTTTTCGCCCAGTTATGGCCCGATGCGCATTTCGTGCACATCGTACGGGACGGTCGGGACCTTGCCGCCTCGCATTTGAAATCTGTGCCAGACTGGGGTTATCGGACCGTGGCAGAGGCCGCGCAGGGATGGCTTGAAGTCGTATCTCAGCCGCATCTCCTCGCACCGCCGGAGCGCTATCTCGAGGTCCGCTATGAGGATTTGGTGAGCAGCCCTCGCCCCAGCCTTATGCAGATCTTGGATCACCTGCACCTCCCCTGGGATGAAGCCGTGCTCCGGCACGCCGAACATGAGCACGCGCTGTTCGAAAGGCCGCGCGGCCATCCGGCAGCCGAGTCCGCGGGTAAACCGCTGCACGCAGGCCGGCTTGGCCGGTACAGGCAGGATCTGACACTTAACGAGGTCGCGGAATTCGAGCGAATCGCCGGCGGCGAATTGGCCCGATTGGGCTATCTGTCGACCTCGAGCCCGGCCATCGACGCATGAATCCCACCGAGATCTCCACCCCATCTCGCGGATTACCGCGCGGCTACTTAGGGCTGCTCGTCGGGCGCACTGTGTCGGAATTGGGATCCGAAGTGACGCTGCTAGCCCTACCGCTGACGGCGATCACTCTCCTGGGAGCGGGTCCGGCGCAGACCGGGTTGCTGCTCGCCTGCGGCCGGGCTCCATACCTCGTCATTGGACTGCTCGCGGGAGTGATCGTGGACCGCCTGCCGCACCGATGCATCCTGTTGACTGCCAACTTAGTGATGGCAGTAACGCTCGCGACCATTCCGCTGCTCGCCCATCTTGGCTGGCTCGGAATGATCCAACTGTATATGGCAACCACGCTTGTCGGGACGGCTGCGGTAATCGGCGAAGTTGCCTATCTGGCGTGCGTGCCCACCGTCGTGGATCGTGCTCTACTCGTCAGAGCCCAGAGCTCCTGGCAACTCAGCAGATCTTGCGTGGTGACCGTCGGTCCATTCCTGGCAGGCTGGCTGGTCACCACGTTCTCCGCGCCAACCGCTATACTCGCCGACTCGGCCTCGTTCGTGCTGGCCACCCTCTTGCTGCCGCTGGTGCCGGCACGCAAGGCCGAACCGCCCATAACTGGATCGAGCTCAGTCATCGGTCAGATCGCGGAAGGACTGACGACCGTGTTTGGCAACCCAATTCTGCGGGCGGTTACATTTGCGACCGGCAGCTTCATCTTCTGCTACAACGCTTACTCTGCGGTTTTTCTGCTTTATCTGACCCAACACCTTGGTTTGGACGGTTGGACCACGGGCGTAGTTCTCAGCATCGGCGCACTGGGTGGTATTGGGGGCGCGGCCACCGCAGCATGGGCCGGCCGCGCGATAGGCCTTGGGCCTGTGTTGATGGTTGCCTTGGCGCTTAGCGGCGCAGGCATGACTCTGGCAGCACTGCTCACGCAGCCGTGGCCGGCGGCAGTCGTTTGCGTGGCGCTGTCCCAGTTCGTGCTGTCGTTTGGTCAAGAGATCTACAACGTACACCAAGTCTTCGTTCGATATGCGCTGGCTCCGCCTCGGGTGCTGGGCCGCGTCAACGCGAGCATCCGCAGCCTGGTGTGGGGGCTAGCGCCGGTAGGCGCGCTGCTTGGCGGTGCGGTCGGCGCCGGACCTGGCCTGCGGACTGCCCTAGTGGCCAGCAGCGCGCTGAGCGCGGCCTCCGTGCTGTGGATCTGGCGATCACCCCTGCGCCAGACCCACAACTTGCATCCCTGACGTACTGGCTGGCAGGACTGTGTATGGAGATTAACGAGCTCCGGGACCTCGAGCTGTGGCCGGGCCGGCTAACCTTGTGGCGCATCAGCGTGCCCGATGCTGCCAGATGGCGCCCCGACCCACGTCGGCCGTCCTATGTTCAGGAGGAACACCTTCGCTGTTTCGAGAATGGCCGGCCAGCCTGGCTGGGCGTCGCGTTTGAATGGTCGGGCGAGGTCGATACGACAGCACTGAGCTCAGCGATCCTTGGATGGGTCGACCGGCACGAGGCACTACGCTGCCGCTTCGACAAGGACGGCAGCGCGATCCACCTCGCGACGGTCAGACCGGGCGTGGCAGCACTCGATTTGGTCGAACTCGGTGACTACGCCGATCCGGACAAATTAGCCTGGACGCTGGAAGAAGTGTTCGACACCGAAACGAAACCGCTGAGCTGGCCGCCGTATGTCTTCGTAACAATCAGCCGGCCCGGATGCACCACTCTCATCATCGCCTCTGACCACTCGGTGACGGACGCCTACTCAATGGCCTCGGTACCCTACGAGATCGGGGAACTCTACTCCGCGAAGATTCGGGGCGAGGCCCCACGGCTGGCCCGGGCACACAGCTATCTGGAGTACGCCGTCTCCGAGCGCGCCCGTGTGAGCGATCTGACCGATGGGCATCCGGCGATCGGACACTGGCGCGAGCTGATTGCGGCCACCGGCGGTCAACTGCCCGATTTTCCAGTCCCACTCGGTGCACTGGGCGACGGTGCCTTGCAGCAAACCAGACGGATCTGGCTATTTGACGCGGAAAGCGCAGTGAGGTTCGATCGGGCGTGCCGCGCCCAAGGCGGACATACGACGGCAGGCGTGTTTGCGTGCCTGGCCTTGGCCGGGAAAGCGCTGGGCAACCAAAAGAAATTCTACACCGTCGCTCCCTTTCACACGCGAAACGCCACGCGTTGGAAGAACTCGGTTGGGTGGTATGTTGGGATGAGCCCGGTAAGCTTCCCAGTGTCCGACACGTTCCCAGATCTACTACGCTCCGTTAGGCACGAACTGAGGCGGGCCAAGGAAACCGCGCAGGTGCCTTTTTCCAAAGCGATGGAAATGCTAGGCGCTGCATTGCGCGATCGCTTCATGGTCTCCTATATGGACGATCGGGTGGTGCCCGGATCGGATTGCTGGACGCGCTGGCGAACGAGATTTCTGATAAGCCGCAGCAGCGACCCGCACGAGGTGTATCTGTGGGTCAGCCGGTCGCACGATGGAATCTGCTTGAATATCCGTCACCCCGGCACGCCGACCGCGCGCAGCGCGGTGGACCGCTATTTCGCCGAAGTCGCGACGCTGGCCAACGGGATCAGCGGCGCATTAACGCGGCCGGTCGTGGTGGACGACTGATTTGGCTATCGGCAGACAAGAAAACTCTCAGTTTTGCCGATCGAAAAACAAGTGTCCTAGGGTCATCCAACCGTAGCTGCGTTGGAGTGATGTGCGCCGTCGCGAAGAGACCGTTCAGCACGATCGCTCAGCGCGACATCGACCCATGACGTTGGCCGGTGCCGGGTCCCCGCCCCCATCACCGTGACGGTAGGCATGCAGCGCGGGCAACGCACTTAGCGATGCAGCCCAGCTTGATGTCTTCTTTTTCTAGGACGCGACCATTCTGTCGCGAGCTCATCAAAACATTGCCCAGATTCCCACAGTCGATAACAAAAGAGATCGTTCGGAGCCGCGATTTCACATCGTCCACGCGGTTTGACTGATTCCAGACCAGCCGGCCGCGCGAGGACGGCTCACTTCGGTTGAGCGGCTTCAGGCCAATCTGTGAACTCCATCTCGAATCGACCAAATCCAGCTGGCTTCGTCGTAAAGTTAAGTGTCCGTCCTGACAGAGCCGCCAATGAGCCGGATGCGTACTTAAAGACCATCTTACCGGACGCTGCTATGCCAAGAGGTCTCTTATCCCGCATGACTAGGAAGGCGATCCCCTCCAGAAGCTGTCCAACTGCAAATCCGTCGATCGCATGGTGAATATCGAGAGACGCTAAAGACGTCCCTTTCTCACCATTCAACTCGCTGACCGAAATTGCCGTGATCGTATCATCTCGCAACGGCCCGTCGGCCACGTGACAGGTATATTGAAGGCTGACAATGACGTGGTCATCCCGATCGCCCATTGGCTCTCGATCAACCCCGTCTGTCGAGCAGTCATAGCGCCGGATCGTGTCCGCAGGTGCTCCCCCGCTCAGCCCGAGCAAACCCAAAGCGGAACATAGTACGATCGCGAGAAAGGATGTCTTCATCCGCTTATGCCTTCGTGGGATATCCTCCGGTTGATACGTACAACTTGACGCCACGACCGGTTCAAGCTCCTTCGGCGATCTCTGTGGCCCGGGGGGTCGTCAGCGTGCGCTCGGTCATCGCGAGCTCCGCCGCGATTGGAACGCGGCCAAGCGCTTAGCCACGATGAAAGATCGTTGCGGCCTGCGATTCCGCTAGGGAGCGCCACAGTCGAATTTGCTCCTTGAAATCACTCAACAATTTGCTCTGATTGACCCACTTTTTGGAACGGCTGTTCCGGTGGGCCACATTTTGTTCCGGATCGATCTGAGTCCGTTTACAATTGAGCTCGGACCTCTGCCCCCCGTTCCCGGGTCATTTCCGGCAAGCCGTTGAGCAGTTTGCATTTCGCGCTCGAAATCGTTGTCGTTAGCGCGTCCCATTGACGCGAACGGAAGCGGCCCGTGAGTTTCGGAATTCAAGGGCGCTGTGAGCGCGGTGATTGCCGCCTCGCGGTCTTCCGCGCCGGTGCCGTAGCCAATGCGAAAGGCCAGGTAGAGCGCTCCGCCGCAGGCGGCTGCCAGCACTATGCGGCCGAACTCGCCGGCGAGCACCAGACCAGCTACCGCGAGCATGAGAAGGAAGGTTCGCATCATGATGCGAATCGAATCACGGCCGAGTCAGCGAAGCAAGCCGCCATGCAGCTTTTCGTGTGCACAAGACTGGATGCACGCGAACCGGAGACGTTGCTCGTGCTCAGGAAGGTTTCGATAATTAGGCATTATCAAAGGCAGACCTGCTTTTGGCTTGGCCCATCCAATCAGGATAGATTCGCCAGGTGGATAGCTGGGATGCCCCTCCACCGACAGTTGCATAAGCCATTAACATCGGCAAAACTGGACCCGGCGCAAGAAGGGTCGGGGGAACTTTGGTGATCAGTCGGGGTTCGGAATGGCACCGATGGGAGCCACATATTCATGCGCCCGGCACCTTGTTCAACGATCAGTTCAAAGGCCCGAACGCCTGGGGTGATTATCTAACCAGCCTCGAGCAGGCGATGCCCGCAATCCGCGCGATCGCGGTGACGGACTATTATTGCACCGATACCTACCAGCACGTCGTGCGGGAGATGAAGGAAAACGGCCGCCTGCCGCAGGTCGCGCTCATCTTCCCCAATGTCGAGCTACGGCTCGATGTCGCGACGGTGAAGGAGCGCTGGACCAACATCCACCTTCTCGTCTGCCCCGACGATCCGAATCATGTAGCGGAGGTGGAGCGCTTTCTCAGCCGGCTGAGATTTGAAGCCTTCGGCGACAACTTCGCCTGCACGCGAAAGGATCTCGCCGAACTGGGGCGGAAGTCCAAGACCCAGCTGACCGACGAGCGGGCTGCGTTCCGCCATGGAGCTTCGCAGTTCAAAGTCAATTTCGGAAAATTGCGCGAGGAGTTCGGCAGGAGCGATTGGGCGAAAGAGAACATCCTGATCGCAGTCGCCGGCGCCGAAACCGATGGCACGTCCGGCATCCGCGACGCCAACGACGCGACCTTGCGTCAGGAAATCGAGAAGTTCGCGCACGTAATTTTTGCCAGCAGCCCGGCGCAGCGCGATTTCTGGCTGGGCCGAAAACGCGACGTCGGAGAGGACGTGCTTCGCGAGCGATATGACGGGTGCAAACCCTGCCTGCACGGCAGCGATGCGCATGAGCAGGCGACCGTCGCCAAGCCCGATGGCAACCGCTATTCCTGGATCAAAGGCGCGCTGGAGTTCGATGCGCTGCGCCAAGCCTATATCGATCCTGACGGTCGGGCGTATATCGGCCCCCATCCTCCTTTTCGCGCGACACCCGCACGCGTCATCGCGGAGATCGAATTAACGGGCGCGGACTGGGCGCAGACGCCGAAGCTCGCCCTTAATCCCGGTTTGGTCGCCATCATCGGCGCGCGGGGCTCCGGCAAGACCGCGCTTGCGGACGCGATCGCCGCGGGAAGCGACGCCACGGATGGCCGATTGAGCAATGCGTCATTTATCGTGCGGGCACGTGAGCATCTCGACGGCGTAGGCGTCCGGCTGAGCTGGGAGACCGGAGATCCGTCGGTACGCCCTTTGCTCGACGATTCCATTGATCCGTCGCTCTATCCGCGAGCGCGATATCTCTCCCAGAAGTTCGTGGAGGAGCTCTGCTCGGCCGATGGCTTGAAGGACGAATTGTTAAGCGAGATTGAGCGGGTCATTTTTGAAGCACACAGCACGCTCGAACGCGACGGCGCGACGGATTTCGACGAGTTGCTGGAGCTGCGGACGACGGTGCTGCGCGACAACCGCGACCGCGACGAGGAGGCCATTGAGACACTCTCCGATCAAATCGGGCTAGAGCGCGAGAAGCAAAGCCAGATCGCCGGCCACAAATCGCAAATCACGCAGAAGAACGCGCTGATCGCCGGCTATATCAAGAGTCGGGACGCATTGGTGACCATAGGCAGCGCGGACCGGGTCGCGAGGCTAAACGCGCTGACCGAAGCGGCCGATCACGTCCGGACCCAGATACGATTGTGGTCGCAAGAAAGCCAAGCTCTGCGATCTTTGCAGAACGACGTGTCGGACTTCCGGACGAATCGCGCCCCTATGGCTCTTCGTACGACCAAGCAGACCTTTGTCGGCGCGCATCTCGACGACAAGGCGTGGGAGGTATTTCGGCAGACCTATGCCGGTAACGTCGATGGGACATTGACCGACCGGCTGGCGAAGGCCGAGCAGGAGACGGCTGCGTGGCGGGGTAAGGAACTGCCTCGTAAAGCGAACGATCAGGAGCCATATGTGGCGGCCGACGCCGAGCTGAAGCAATTGTCGCTGGGCGAACTCGAGGCGGAGATCGGCCGCATTCAGCGCCTCATCAACATCGATACAGATACGGCCAATCGCCTCAGAACGATCACCACCAAGATCGGGGATGAGAACGCCGCGCTGAAACGCCTGAAGGATTTTCTGGCCGATTGTGAAGGCGCTCCGGCGCGGATCACCCAGCTTCAAGCCGATCGAGAGCAGGCCTATTTGCGTATCTTCGACTCCATCGTTGCGGAAGAACAAGTGCTGCATGCGCTGTATCGCCCGCTCATGGATCGGCTCGCGCAGGCTTCTGGGACGCTGCGTAAATTGTCGTTCTCAGTTTCTCGCCATGCGGACGTCAACCGCTGGGCGACGGAGGGCGAAGGCTTATTCGACAAGCGGCGCACCGGCCCTTTCAAGGGCGTCGGCACCTTGGAGGCCTGGGCCGATGCTCTGCTGAAGCCAGCGTGGGAAACGGGCGATCCGAAGACCGTTGCCGAGGCCATGGCGGGATTTCGTCAGGCCCACCAAGCCGAGCTGCTCGATCTCTCCGAGGTGCCACGATCACAGCAAGCCGATTATCGCTCTTGGTTGAGACGGTTTGCCAAATGGCTGTATGGCACCGGCCACATCGAGATCAGTTACAGCATCGACTACGAAGCAGTGGACATCCGCAAACTCTCTCCGGGCACCCGCGGCATCGTCCTGCTACTACTCTATCTCGCCTTGGACGACAGCGATGACCGCCCGCTGATCATCGACCAGCCGGAAGAGAACCTCGATCCGAAGTCGATTTTCGACGAGCTGGTCGAGCTATTCATTGCCGCGAAGAATGTGCGCCAGGTCATTATGGTGACGCATAACGCAAACCTGGTGGTCAACACGGACGCCGATCAGGTCATCGTCGCGTTTTCCGGTACTCATTCGCCCGGCAAGCTGCCGCTCATTCGCTATCTGTCGGGCGGCCTCGAAAGCGCAGAGATGCGCAAGCACGTCTGCGACATCCTCGAAGGCGGCGAACGCGCCTTCAAGGAGCGCGCCCGCCGCGTTCGTGTCCGCCTCGACCGATAGACCACCTGCGAGATGACCAGCTGCGACATCGCCGCCTCCGATTTTCAGCTACCCCTCGGTCCGCTGGTGGAGCGCGGCTGGTCTCGGCTTCGCACCGATAGTGCTGACGCTGACGCGACCGTCCGCGAGCTGGGCAAGCTCGGTGATCGCCTAGGCACTCGGGTTGCCGGCCGCGCCGGCTCACTCGAAGAGATTCTCCAGCCGCGTGCAGCCGAACATGCACATCCTCGATCCTTGAGCGCCCGCTACGGCTTGGGCACCTTACCGTTCCACACAGAACTCAGCCATCGCACCCGACCCTGTCGTTACCTTCTCCTCGGATGTATCGACCCAGGATCGTCGGCTGCGGCGACGATGCTCCTCGATTGGCAAACGCTCGGCTTTTCGCGGGAAGAGCTCAACCTTCTCGAATACACCCCAGTGCTCGTTCGTGCCGGCCGGCGTTCCTTCTACTCGACGATCCTCGCGCCGGGAGGAGCCTTCCTGCGATACGATCCCGGCTGTCTCGAAGCCGTGGACGAGCGCGGCGGCAAGGCCCTTGCGCTCGCCGAGGACCGGATCGCCGGCGCTCCGTCCGAAGCCCATCATTGGCGGCAGGGCGACATCCTCATCATCGATAACTGGCGCGTCCTTCACGGGCGCAGTCCGTCGGACCGAGGGTCCGGCCGACGCCTGGCAAGGATTCTCATTGATGCCTGAAGACGTCTTCATCGCTATAAATGGCGACGCGCTCCACTCAAAATCGAAGGTCTACATTGGCCGTGCGCTCGCACGCAAAGGCGCCGGCAATCTCGACGAGTATCAGCTCTGGGCCTCCCTGGCGCTCGAGCTGCTAGGAAAGGCCGCGCTCGCCCGCAAGCACCCGAGCCTCGTGGTCGATCCCACGCACTGGCAGTCCATGTTCGTCGCCGCTGGTATCAACGTCACCACGGACGTGAAGACGATCACCGCCAAGCCCCTATTTGAGCGCCTCCCGCATTTCGTTTCACGGTTCGACAAGACGATCCAGAAGTTCTGCCAAGGTATCGCGGAGCGTCGCAATGCCGAGCTCCACTCGGCCGACCTACCGTTCATGACCATGAGGCTCGACGCTTGGGAGGCGCGCTACTGGCATGCCTGCGATACGATCCTAGACCAAATGGGATCTTCGCTGGAGCAATGGCTCGGCGCCGCCGATGCGGCCGCTCCGCGCCAGCTACTCGACGAGGCGGCGAAGGCTTTGGAAGCAGCCGTCAAACTTCGCGTTCTGGCCGCCAAGGAACAGTTTGAGGCGCTGAAGAAGGCCGAGCGCGAGCGCCTCGCGGCCGAGGCCAACCTGCGGGAGCCCGAACACCAGATCGGCCTGTTCAAAGGCAGTTACGACGAAATTTGGTCAGAACGCTGCCCCGCGTGCAGCTGCCGCGCCTTCATGACCGGAGAACAGACCGGCGAAGACATCAGTGAAGAGCGCGATGAATACGCCATATGGGAGATCGTCGACCGCGAGTTCGCCGGCGAAGAATTTCGCTGCCCAACGTGCGACCTATCTCTGGTTGGCAGCGATGAAATCGCCGCTACCGGCCTGGACACGCTTCATGAGGACCGGCAGGAACGAGAGATGGAGTACGAGCCCGACTACGGGAACGATTGAATCTCTCGCGATCTGCTCTCACTTTCGATAATCGCGCCTTATCGAGAGTGCGAGCGCGTTACGACCAATACCGCATCAAGATAATCAGCAAATGCTTTGTCACCGTTGGACCGAAGCACATCGCGGGCTCGCTCTAACTGAGCCAATGCCCTTTTGAGTAATTGTCTGTTTCCCTCCAGCTTTGCGAGCTCAATCTGAGCAACGCCTTGGCCACCACTGCATTTGCCCCACTGCACAGGCACGCGCGCCCGGCTAAACTCCTTGAGCGCGAAGCCATAGGCGGCGATAGCTTCCGACAATCGCGTCTTATTGCTTTCTCGTCTCCCGAGGCCTAGCAGCGCTGTCCCGAGGTTGTACTGCGCTGAGGCCCATTTCAGCGGCACGCGGTCGCGCGTGTATTCTTGAAGTGATGATTGATACGCCGCGACCGCGTCCTTATATCGAGCCGTACCGATCTCGAGTTCAGCTAAGCTTAGGAGTGCATCACCGAGATTGTTCTGCGCAGCCGCCCAAAGCAATGGTACGCGATCGCGCCCATACTCCTCAAGCGCCGCCCGAAAAGCAGCGACGGCCTCTTCCAAACGTGTCTTGTCTTTTCCCTGCTCGCCAATTCTTAGAAGAACACCTCCAAGATTGTTTTGAGACATGGCCCAGTCGAGGGGAACACGCTCCCGGCGATATTCTTCGAGGGCCCTCCGATGAGCGGAAGCTGCTTCTTCAAATTTTGCAATGTCGCCCTCACGTTCCGCTTGTGAACTCAGTGCATTGCCAATGTTATTCTGTATCGAGGCCCAATAGAGCGGTTCTACCTCTCGCGTTCTACCGCTGAGCGCGGCGCGATAGGCTACGATGGCCTCTTGAAACCTCGCGGTCCCGTTCTCACGATCGCCGAGTTCGACAAGCACATTACCGATACCATTTTGGAGTGAAGCCCAAGAGCTCGGTGACTTCTCTTGCGAGCATTCCTCAAGCGCCGCGCGATAGACGACAAGCGCCTCCTCCAAACGCTTGGGGCTACTTTCACGTTCTCCTAGGCTTTTCAAGACGCCTGCAATATTCTCCTGGGTGTCGACCCATTCGAGTGGCGCTTGGTCACGCGAGAATTTGGAAAGCGCCGCTCGATGCGCAGCGAGCGCCTCCAGCAGGTGACTTGTGTCGCGTTCACGTTCACCAACCCCGGATAGGGCAGCCCCGAGATTATTCTGCGTCTGAGCCCATGCGATGGCGTCATTTCCCGGCGACAGCCGATCAAGGACACGCCTCCACAATTGGATTGCGGCAAGAAGGGCTTCGTTGTCTCCAAATTCGTCGCCTTGGTAGAATAGTGCACGAGCTTCTTTGCTCAAGTACTCAACTAGCGCCGCGCGATGACCGTCAGCAGGTAACACCTTTGCCGCAGCCGAAAAGTGTCGCGCGGCCTCGCGATAGCGCAGTCGTGCCATCGCAATATCGCCGCGTTGAGCGGATGTCTGCGCTGCATCAAGAGAAAGAGCTGCGATCGATCGCCTTCTTTCCTCCAATATCTCAGAAAGCAAGTGATCCGCTTTGGAGAGATCGCCGACATCGATCGCCACTCGCGCCCTGGTCTTTAGATCTGCAATTCTCGCGGTGTCGTCGGGCCGAGTTGAAGCTGGCGCCTGAAGCCCTTTAATCCGCTCGGCGACTTCAACAAGCTTGCTCGCTAGTCGCTCTGGGGGGACGTTGGCTTCGCCCACAATATTAAGGGCAGCACGAATTTGGCGCTCGTTTATTTCGAGCTTTTCCTTTAGGAGAGAGATCGTTTCTCCATGTGAGGCAATAAGTTTCTCGAGCACCTCGGTTCGTGCTTTGACCAATGATACAAGCACTTCTGGAGGTATGCCGCAAATGACAGAGATTGTGCTCAGCGCTACATTGCCGCCGACGCTAGAGGCACAGGATTTTGCCTCTACCTTTCCTGCCAACCCTTGAGCAACGGATACATTTGCGCTGTTGATCTCGGCCCAGACGGTGACGGCTACAAACACAATCGACAGGCGCCAGATCATGGATTCGTACCGTTCTGTTCCCACTCACTTTGACTTGCTGTTACAGTCTGCGCCACTGGTCGTACCGCCAGAGATCGTCGCACCAACCACGTTGCCTCCGACAGCCACACTGCCGCACTGGGCTTCCACAGCTCGTGCGCGAGGCTCCTGTGGCTTGGTTGGGGGAGAGAAATAGAGGAGGAGTGCAAAAGCTCCCGAAGCAACGGCTGCAAGCCCGGCGCCCAGCCACGCTAAAGTTTCGCGATTCCGTTTTTGCTGGACCAACTTCCAACATTTTGAGAACAGCTTCATCGCATCGCCTTCGAGTAGAAGGTTATTATTAGACAACACAGGATAGTATCGTTCGGACCGAGCTTTTTCCAGGGCCAAGTCGATCTGAGTTCGACTATCGCTTGTTATTGGTCAAACATGCGTCGAGAAGTCGTCGAATCGCCTCGGGGCGAGTGAGCGGTGACTGCTTCTGCCGAGCAATCCAAGCGTCCAACGCCACGAGTTGCTCTGGGCGTAGACGCACACCAAGAAGGGTTCCCTGCCCGGTCGCAGGCCGCCCTCTTTTTTTGATAACAGAATTGTTTGACTTGGCCATAATTTTTGTTATCATAAATCAAGCCGAAAGAAGGCGGCAACCTTCTCTCGGCTCTAACCATCGAGCACGAGGTAGATCATGCTGAAGGCTGATTCAAATGATACCACAATCGCGTCCCGAAACACCCCCTCTTCCGAAGTTGCTGTTGCGGCATCGCAGCCGTCGCTCCTGAATGACAGCGCCGGGGCCAATGAACCGGCTGTCAACAGGAGTAAGAGAATGACCCGACGAAACGCAATGACATCGGCGGCTGCGACCGCCGCGAGTCTGGCTCTGACGCTTAAGCCGACGGGGGCCGCACCGCAGCGCCGCGGCCTTTTGCCGAAGCATGATGCGGAATTCACTGCGTTGCTTGACGAATACCGGGCGGCCAGAAGGGATCTGTTCGCTGCAGAGGATCGTCTGGAATCTGCTCGGGAGCTGTTACCCGAGGAGTTTTGGTACGTCAGGAATTTCTCCCCGAGCATTGTGCTTATTCCCGGTCGCGGCAGAATGCCCGATCAGATCGCCTCCTCCCATGAAGACATTGACGCCTTCATGGCGACTGTAGATGTGTCGCCTGAGAGCCGGGTCGATCCAGAATCCAATATGAACGTATGGGCCCGAGAGCGCCGTGCAGAGCTTGAGACGGTAAAGCAGCGCTACGAGGACGCATGCAGATTAGCTGGCGTTACGGCAATCAAAGACACATTCCAGCGAGCCGTCCAACGCGAGAAAGATGCACTTGAGGCGATTGCGGTAACTCAGCCGCGGACAATTGAGGGGTGCTTGGCCCAAGCGGCCTTCCTGTCAACCTATCTCGAGCAAGAGGAGACGGATGAGCAGGAATTCGCGCAGCGGCTTTGCCGCAGCCTCGCTCAAGCGATGGCTCGTCTGGCCGATACTCCAATGCCCCGGGTGCCGGACTATCGGTTTGTCTGATCTCGCTACGGGCGGGATCAAATCCCGCCCGTTTGACTTTCGATAACCCACAATTATCAGAACGGACAAACGCGATGGACACCGAGCTCATCGTGCAGGCCACGAGTCTGCCTACCGTGATGGAAGAGCTGCGCGAGCGCGCCGGCGAGTATGTCAAGAACGCCCACTCG
This sequence comes from Bradyrhizobium sp. UFLA05-109, assembly GCF_054185165.1. Classification (NCBI taxonomy): domain Bacteria; kingdom Pseudomonadati; phylum Pseudomonadota; class Alphaproteobacteria; order Hyphomicrobiales; family Nitrobacteraceae; genus Bradyrhizobium; species Bradyrhizobium sp. UFLA05-109. Next base: position 61,917 of record NZ_JBBIAR010000033.1, read on the forward strand.
AAGAACACCCTGCGCGCCTACAAGACCGACTGGGAGCACTTTCATGCCTGGTGCGCGGCGCACCACCGCTCCTCACTCCCTGCCGATCTCTTCGAGACGATTGTGCCCTACCTCACTGCCCATGCCGGAACCCTCAAGGTCTCGACCCTCCTCCGACGGCTGACCGCCATCCGGGTCATTCACCGGACCCGAGGTGCCAAGCTCGACACCTCGGACGAGCGGTTTCGAATTTTCTGGCAGGGACTGCGCAACAAGCATCGCGTGCGCGCGACGAAGAAGGCTCCGCTGATGTCTCCCGACTTGCGAAGAGCCATCCAAGCGTTGCCAAACACATTGCAGGGGCATCGCGATCGCGCCCTTCTCCTGATCGGTTTCGCTGCCGGAGCTCGCCGGCTTGTGGACAGCGCAGGATCCCGCGGCGCCTGGCTGTAATATCGCTGATCATGTATCTCCTTAACACGAGCGAATCGATCTCAGCCGACCGTTGATCCCGGGGATTGATTCCAGCTCGCGCTCGGCATCAGCCTCGGCGACACTCATCACATGTTCGCAGTCTGACCGCCGAAATGTCCCTGCTCCGATTTCCTGTCGAGCATGACCAAGGAGGAACTGTCGTGAGTTGTGGGCTTCGGCTGTATTGACGCCGCCGCTAAATCCATCGGTCACCTCAGGCGAGTCCGCGGTATCTAACAGCCGATCCAACATCCAATAGGTCGTCTCATTGACGCTGAAATCTAGGAGATGAATCAGATCAAGTCGGGTCTGACCATCCAACGGCTGAGGTACGGCGATACTTTGAACCGCTGCGACCGGCGACTGTTTGGTGGGACCGAGATATCGCCATCCAGCAAGAAAAAGCATAAGCCCGATGAACAGCGGAAGCAGGTAGATCCAGGTGTTCGGCTCCCTTTGATAATTGGGAATGCCAGCAACGGCGGCGAGCGCCAAAAGCAATACGGCCCACAACCTGGCATCGGTCACCACCCTCGAGAGCGCGGTCATCAGCCTTGGCATTTTTGACTTCAGACCATCCCAGTAAATCAGGATCGCCATAAGGACAACGGCGACTAAAAAGCTACCGATCGCCGCACCTAACTTCACTTCCAAGAAGAGAACGACGGCCTCAAATCCCGACGCAAAGACGATGGTGCCACCAAGAAACCAGCGGGCGGCGCCTTCCCAATTCTTCGGTAAATCAGTGTCAGCCAATTTCACCCCCAAGAATCGCAGGGAAGAGAATCACGCCCTTCCTGCAATTCCTAGTATGACGCGATCGCGTCCGTAAAGTTAGAGGTCACCGCTTTCGAAGCTGCTCCAAACGGCGCACTTCTACCCTCCTCGCGACGTAGGACCGCTGAGGTTCAGATGGTAGCGCGTATGCCGTAGCTCGCCCGTTCTCGTGAGAGCCCCCTTCGCGACTAGGTCCTGTAGGTCGCGGGTGGCTGTCGCACGGGGAGCCTTCGTGATGCTGATGTAGTTTTCAGCGCTCAAGCCGCCCTTGAAGCCATCGATGCCCTCTTTGAACATACGAGCGATGGCCTTCTCCTGGCGGGCGTTGAACTGCCCGCGCAGACGTTCATAGAGCTTCGTCTTCGCAATATAAAAGTCGACGCGCTTATTGGTGTTTTCCTGCGCTTCGCGGACGATGTTTCCGAAGTACAGCAGCCAATCGGTTATCTCCATGCCCTTGTTGTTGTGTTCAAGAGCCTCGTAATAGGCCTTCCGCTTGCGTTCGATCGTATAGGCCAGCGCAATGAGCGTTGGCTGGCCGAGATTTTGGGCGAGAGATTTTTCCGCCAGCGCGCGAGCAATTCTGCCGTTCCCATCCTGGAATGGATGAATGCTGACGAAATACAAATGTGTGAGGGCGGAACGCGTAATCGCCGGCAGGGGGTGAGCTCCTTCGCGTGCGGTGTCGTTAAACCACGCGACGAATGCAGCCATCTCTTTCGCCATGATTGCATGAGGCGGCGCCTCAAAGTGAACCTTGCGGTGACCGATCGCGCCGGAGACCACCTGCATGGGTTCAGGATGATTGCGGTAAGCGCCGATCGTCTTGATGGTCCTGTCGTCGCTCATCAACAGGCCGTGCCATCCGAACATGGTCTCGTCGGTCAACGGCTTCGAGAAATTGAGATACAGGTCGACCATCATTTGCGCGATCCCGCGCTCGGCGGGAGGCACCCCGGCTTCCTCACCTCCTAAACCGAACTGATGCCGTAACGACGACTGGACACTATCCCGGTCCAGGATTTCACCCTCGATCTCTGAGGTCTTCAGGGCCTCATCGCTGATGAGCTCGATCCGAAGGTTCTCCTGATCGTCCGGGCTGACGTGCTTGAAGGCGCCAATGAACTCCCCCGAGCGGAGCAGGAATTCCGCCTCTAGGGGTTCAAGGGCGGTCGCGTCATAGGTAAAGCGGGGCCAAGTCGGCTCCTCCCAATTCCAAGCCATGAGTTATAGACCTCGTTTCTATAGCTCACCGCGGCCTCTTGGATGAGCTATAGCGAACGATCCTATAGCTCATTGAGGAACTGTGAGGCAACATAGCACCTCTTGACTGTCGTAACTCACTTTATGCGTGTTATCCAGAAAGTGAGTAAGAAATGGTATCGTCCACCTACCAGCGTTCAGCAAATTGCTGGTTGAACTCCGCCAGAAAGCGGGGATTTCCAGCCAGGGGAATTCGCGACCCTCGTTAAAAGCAGCCAGCAAACGGTGAGCCGCTGGGAGGCGGGGCTCTCGCGACCACGCGACGGCCAAATGCCGCTGATCGCCGCCGTGCTGAAGGCCGACGTTGCCGATCTCCTCGAGGCCGCCGGATTCATCCGGAAGACCGCCGTTGTGAGCTTTGACCAGCCGTTTCCGATTGATGGCCTAACCCCGGACAGTTTCGAACGCTTCTGCCGCCATTTCCTGCAAGCCATGTACCCTGAGGCCCGCGTCGAACATGCCGGCGGCCAGGGGCATACCCAGGACGGGCTCGATGTCACCGCCTCCTTTCCTGAAGGCACAACGTTCAGCTTTCAGTGCAAACGGGTCGGCGAATTCGGGCCGCAAAAGGTTCACGCAGCCGTCGCCAAGCATCCCGTCGCCGCTGCGAAAAAGGTTCTCCTGCTAACTAAGGTCGCAAGCCCACAGGCCCGCACCGCCATCAAAGACCATCCGGACTGGGAAATCTGGGACCGGGAGGACATCTCCTACAAAATCCGCCAGATTCCCGTCGCCGACCAGGTTGGGTTGGTCGACATCTTTTTCCGGGGACAACGCTTCGCCCTCCTCGGTGTCAATGAAGCAGGCCCATGGGAGACCAGTGAGAAATTCTTCGCCGCCTTCAACATGCCGAGGGCGTGTTCAATCATGTCTGGCATCTCGTCGGTCGCAAGGGTGATCTGGAGGCCATGGATCAGGCCTTAGGCGATCCGAGCGTTGCTGCGATCCTGCTGATCGGGACCGGCGGTTCGGGAAAATCTCGCATTCTCAAACAATCGATCGAGGCTTTCGAGGGGGGCCATAAAGGCGTCGCGGTCCGCTATCTCTCGCGAAACGCCGAACTCACGAAGAAGAGCCTCGAAGAGTTGGGCGGCAAGGAGAAGCTGCTCGTAGTCGACGACGCTCACGATCAAACTGATCTTCAGATCCTCTTTCAGTACGCTGCCGATCCCTCCAACAAGGCCAGGCTCGTCCTTTCTCTTCGCCCCTACGGTCTGGACCACATCAAGGCCCAAGCCAGCACGTTTTCCCTGATCGGCCCTCCGCTTCGGGAAATCGCGCTGGAGCGGCTGACCCTTGCCGAAGCGAACAGCTCGCGACCCAGGTCCTAAAGAAGCACGGCGGCCCACTCCCCGCGGCGAAAGATATCGCCCGCCTTACGCGCGATTGTCCGCTAGTCACCGTGGTCGGCGCACAAGTCGTCGCCAAGGAGAAGCGGCAGTTTAACCCAACTCGGCCTCGCAGCCGTCCAAGCCGGCAGCCTTCAGGGGACCATTTTGCATTCGAGGACCGCGGGTGTGCACCGTCTGTGCATTGGCGCGCATTTGGTGACCGGAACCTTGGGGGGCCGCGGGCAGTTGATCAGCAGTCCCCGACAAGCGGAGTTTTCCCATGCGCGAGAGGCGCAGGACGGCTGGCCCAGCGTCTGCCCGCTCCACCAAGGCATCGATTGAGCCTCTGAAGACCGGTTATGCCTTAATCGTCGACGGCCATGTCAAGGCGACCTTCACGGCGAAACCGAGCGCCCTGGAAGCTGGCACAGAGCTGAAGAACCGATTCCCTCGGCTTCAGGTCAAGATCTACGACGCCGAAAACAAGCTCAGCGAGGTTGTTGAGATCGGCCGCGCTTGACGCGCCGATCGGCGGCCGTTTGAAGTTGGCACCATCATGAGGCGAAGCACAATGGGTACCGGATGCTAGTCATTCGAGAGGACGAGCGCATGCGACGTGCAAGCAGGGCTTTATCGATTGACAGGGCGGCATGACAGTGGTCGCTGGTGATACGACCACAGCGTAGTGACAATTAGGTCGGTTTGTTCGAAGCCGGCGATGAACGTCAACGCCACCATCCTCGAAAACGCAATGAAGCTCCTGCGCAATTGGCTGCCATGCAGGATGTGTCGCAATTCGCAGCCCCATCGAGGAGGATTAATGCAGGTACTTGTCCGAGACAACAATGTTGAGCAGGCACTCCGTGTTCTTAAGAAGAAGATGCAACGGGAAGGCGTCTTCCGGGAAATGAAGCAGCGGCGCTCCTATGAGAAGCCGTCGGAAAAAAAGGCCCGCGAGAAATCTGAAGCTGTTCGCAGGGCTCGCAAGCTCGCTCGGAAGCAGGCGATCCGAGAAGGATTGCTGCCCGCACCGGTCAAAAAGAAGCCTTTTGAGCGCAAGCCGCCCCTGCCGGAGATCAAAGCACGGGCAGAGTAGAGAGTCCTTTGTTCAGGAGAATGCCACAGGTCGGCGAACGTTATGTTCTCGGATCTGCCCCATGATGGTTGCGTCACTTGTGACGCAGCAAAAAGGGACGCAGATCAGCAATCAGAACAGTCCAGATCAGGACGGCCAGGTATCGGATCGCGACGAACAGCAGCGCCGTTAGCGGCCTAGTAGCCGGATTTCGGACCGGCGAAGAAGAAGTAGCGAGGACCCGGCGCCGAACAGGCAACGCGAGAGTTCGAGGCCCCGAAGGCGCCTGGATGGCACTCTGAGCCGGCGGCCTCGATGCGCCTGTTGGCCCGTTGGCTACCTCGCAATCACACACGAAATGTCTGCTTCGTACCAAGAGCGTGTCAACCGGCGTCCAATTTTGGCTCTGACGCAATCTTGGTGCAGCTCCGATTATTCTGCGCCAATTAGTCTGGCTTGAAGCAGATCGATTTTCCCGCGGCCGTACATTTGACGTCTGACGAGCTTGAGGCGCGTGATCTGACCTTCAGTCTGCCCGTTGAACCACGGCGAAGTGATTGCTGCCCGAACGGCCGCTTCATCCTTGACGACGCCGTTGGCGAACGAGCCTACGAGACTGGTGCGGGCGCGCTCGATCCATGGCGCGAACACCGGACGGTTTTCTGTAAGTCGGTCAGCCGCTCAATGATTTCATTAGCATCGCTCGCAAAAATGTCTTGCGGTGAGCACTCCGGCGCCGACGGCGTCATGCAGCTTCGATGTCGGTCTGCGGGAAATCGGTGCCTTTGAACATCAAAGGCTCCCCTAAATGGCGGGCGCATCCATAGGCAAAAGAGCCCCCGAAATTGAGCCGTGCCGGGTGCCGCCCTTTGCCTTAACGGTCAAAGGCGTCGAGCGCGATCCGAGCCGTTTCGGGCGGCACGTGCACCATGCTGATCTCCATCAGCGCCAGGTAGCTCTCGACCGCTTCCGTAGCCTCAGCGATCGGGAGATCAAGCACTCAGGCTACGGCGATCGCTGCCTCCCACACTGCCAGCGGCGAGGTCAGGCGCATGGCCGCTAGGTGAAGGCGCGCCAACAGCTCCCGCGCTTCATCTTCGTCGGTCAGCAGGGCCGTCAGCGCCGAGGCATCGATAAACATCAGGCATCCCCGTAAAGGCCGTCGCGAAACGCCTTGTCTGCCGGCTTGCCCTTTTGCAGATTGCCCCTGGCCCGGAGATCGCGACAGAACTGCACGCCCAGATGGACTAAGGACGGCTTGCCCTGTTCGCGCTCCAGCTCATGAGCAAGCGCCGTGTGCACCGCCTCGGTGAGCCCGATCTTCTTGAGAGCCGCGACCCTGCGGGCCAGCGCGTCGGTCTCGGGATTCTTGATATGCAAGGCCATTCGGCGGTCCTCTAGCTGCAGTCGTGTATCCCTACATATCATTCCGGATACACAATTGAAGGCTGGCCAATTCCTCGCCAAGTTTTTTTAGAAAGAGCGGCGCCGATCTCATGCTTAATGTTCTGTGAAGTTGCTGAATCCGGGTCGAGCTCGCGAGCTTCCATCCGGTTTCGGTCGGTTCGGGCCGGGCGTGCCTGGCTCCCCCACTTCCCAGCGGCGCCCCGGACCTTACGTGCAGATCGAATCCTTCGAGATCGGGCACTGTCCGTATTTAACCGCTAGTGTCCTAAGTCGAATTTTGCAATGTCCTGATTTGTTCGCGTCCGCCACCAGAACGCCAAGGTCTGTTCATCCCTCACACGGACGAGGCGTTTGTGAGTATACCTTGGTACCTGCGAACACTTGGCGAACGGCACACAACCGCACAACCAGATAAATCGCCCTTAGGTTGCTAACGATTATTCCGTCTCGCGTTCATGTAGATGAACGTAGAAGTATGTTCATCTACATGAACAAGGCGGCCTCAATTGGCGGCTTCTTTCATTTTCACATCGGCCAATGGGAAGCCAACCTCAATACACGCCTCGGGATGGCGTATTGCCTCTTCATATTTGGCCTCTGAGCAGCAATAGGCCGTCTCGCCCTCCAAGCGCACCAACGCAAGTGCGTGAAACTCACCATCCGCGCCGCGCACAGAGACTTTATGATTTTTCGCAGTCATTCTGATTTCTCCCGCTTGACTTTCTGCGTGGCTGCATTTAGTAGAATAGCCACGCAGAACCGATCAGGACATTTCACCATGAATGATAAGGCCAAGGCTATCTCCCCGCCATACGCTACATTCAGTGCTTTTATTAGCTTTATCAATAAGCTGCGCGACACCACCGTTCCTAGCCGGATCGATCCTTCTGTGTTCGGAAACGCATCGGGCAGCTTATCCTACAGTATAATCGCTTCGCTGAAATACCTCAAGCTAATCAACGACAATGGCGCGCCCACGCAGGATTTCATTTCGCTGGTCAAAGCATCCGACGATGCGCGGCCGGCCATCTGGAAGAAGATCATGGTGGCAGGTTACCCGTCGCTCTTGTCAAGCGATGTTGACCTAACGGCTATTACGGCGGGCCAGTTCGATGAGCACCTTCGCAAGGAATACAATGTGCAGGGCTCGACCGTGGACAAAGTGGCCTTGTTTTTCATCGCGGGCGCCAAGTTGGCGGACATCCCCCTCTCAGGACTGCTGCTAGCCCGAAAGCCCGTCGCCACTTCGACAGCAGCAAAAAAGAGCGTGAAGCAGCGTAAACGCTCTGATGTTGGAGACGATGAAGGCGATGATGTCGAGCCCGACCCTCCGCCTCCACAAACCCAAAAGGCGCTCGAATATCAGCTTATCGATTTGATGTCGGAACCGGACATCGACGCCGACGTGAAGAATTCAATTTGGTCGCTCGTGCAGTACCTCACTGCACGGAAGGCCAAGAAGGCCTCCGGAGAAGCCTAATGAGCCTCTCCGCAACTGAGGAGCATGTTTTGACTAGGAGGGTTTGAGCCCCCGACGCGCTAGCCGAGCTAGGGGGCGCACAAAAGGAAGGGCCGCCGCGTCACCCGTCGAAAAGGAACGCAAGCGGCCCTGCAATCGGCTCTAGTTTCTCAGGGCTCTCCCCTACAAGCGTGGAGATGTCGGTCCGAATCCGGCACCCTGAACCACCGAATTAGCGGGACCGACGGCGTTGGCGCTCCCTAGCTACCAACCCCGGGATTGCGCCCCGAAGCGATAACCAAATCTGGATATACGCCTTGGCGGGCGTGTTTTCTAGAGTCGCGGACGGGCCATCCTTAACGAGGATTGCGCCCTCATGAACGTTCTCTCCCGCGACCAACAGATCCAAATCATCGCCTGCCTCACCGAAGGCCAGAGCATGCGCGCCACTGAGCGCATCACCGGCGTTCGCCGCGACACTATCATGCGCCTTGGCGAGCGCGTTGGTCGTGGCTCTGCCGAGCTGCATGACCGCATGATGATCGGCATCCGCACCGGCCGCTTAGAGCTTGACGAAATCTGGGGTTACGTCGGCAAGAAACAAAAGAAGGTTGAGCGCCACGAGCTGAGCCATAAGGACGATCAGTACACGTTCATCGCACTCGCCTCCTCCGCCAACGCGATCATCAGCTACCGCACTGGCAAGCGCGATAGCGAAAACACTGACTTGTTCGTGCAAGACCTTCGTCAGCGCGTGCTTGGCGTTCCTGAGATCAGCACGGACGGCTTCCACCCGTATAAGAACGCCATCCGCGACGCCTTCAACGGGCGCGCCTCGCATGGCGTGATCGTAAAGACCTACAGTGTAGTGAACCTGGCTGTAAAAGACGCCGCGCGCCGCTATTCGCCGGCCGAAGTAATTGCCGTAGAGCGCGAGGTAGTAAGCGGCATTCCGGGTCATATCTCGACCAGCTACGTTGAACGCCAGAACCTGACCTTGCGCATGACGCAGCGTCGGTTCGCTCGCCTCACTAACGGCTTCTCAAAGAAGCTCACCAACCACGCTGCGGCGGTTAGCCTGTACGTGTCTCATTATAACCTCTGCCGCGTCCATGAAGCGCTGCGGACCACGCCAGCGGTTGCACTGGGCGCAGCCGATCGCGTCTGGACGATTGGGGATTTGATCGATACCGTGCTGTCGCTGGAGCCGAACCGGCCGGTTCGCGTAACTCGTAACTTCCGAGTAATCGACGGCGGAAAAGCATAGCGTGCAGGTACCTGCACGAGTGCAATTAATTGCACAAACAAAAAACCCGCCGTTATCGGCGGGTTTTTCCTATTCGATTAGAGAGCCTTTAGGCGGCGCGCTTTGTTGCTTGCGCCTGCTCGTTCGAAGCGAACCAAGAGATGCGCTTGAAGTTGCCAAAACCAACCTTCTTGATGGCTTCAACGAAAGCGCCTTCTAGGGCAGCCCTAAACTCAGCGTTCTCATATGGGTTCATGATCGTCTCCGCGGCCTCTGGGGGTACATATAAGGCATTCACTGCTTTTTGGTTACATATAGCCATGCACCTTTCACCTCTACGTTGTCAAATAAAGGTATTTTTAGTAAAGGCTCGGTCAGGGCTTGAAAGAAGGTTCGGTCAGCCGGACTTCTCAGGTGGAACTTGATGTGAGCAGCTTTTCTAAGTGCATGAGATAACGCAAGAATTCCTCCGAAAAGACCCGTTAACGCCTTCCCATAGGCGTCCACGCCCAAGTCTTCAAAATCAAACCTCGGGGCGAACGTCATGTTCCGGACGCGGAGGACATATCCATCATATCCGGGTAACATTGTGTGATTGGCCTCACATATAACCCAGCACTCGTCGCTGACATGGAACCCATAGACTTCTGCCTTTGGATGCCCAACGTCCGCCAAGGGCGCGAGAACTCCGATGGTAGCTACGGCAAATTCTTCGAAATCCTGACCGTAACCCTCGCACTGCTTTTTCCATGCATCGAGCACAGCATGCCAAGAACCGTCTTGAACGGATAACTGCTTTAAGGACATGGGGGAACAACTATCGCGGGAAGAATCGATATCCCACACTAGCCAAGCGGTAGGATGAAAGCTAGTTCGACGAAAGGTGTCCTAATTCCCCTCCGCGAGTATCCTAATTAGGACAGCACCCGAGATCGGATGGCGACAGAGCCGTGCACCCGCACCAGGTTTGAGGCACTAGCAATATGTGTTCTCCGACACTGGGCGCGCCATCATCGTCCCGGAGATCGAGCCCATGGTCTCCTCATCGCGCCAGCAGCTTAGTTGTTCATGTCCGCAACTTCCTTGATCGTCGCACCGAGTGCGAGCACGTGCTAGCAAGCGACCTCAGATGGAGCGGCGAGTCGTCCGCTTGGCCGAGGCCGATGGCGATACCCTTCAGTTGGTGAGACCGCAATCCGCGAAATTCGCTTCACTCGGCCACAACCGACGAGCCGTCTGTGCCGCTCGATCCACCCTATTTGCTGGACCCCGATGAGCCTTCGCAATCCGCCTCAAGCGTCGCGGGTTGGGCTCCCACTGAGGTGCGCAAAGGGCTGCAGAACGAGGGCCGATGCTTCCCCTCTTTTTAGAGGGCCATCCGGGCAGGTGCCCGGTATCGCGGCCCGCTATATGACTGGGAGCTGCGTGGACGGGGATACCTGAGACGCGATGCAGCGGTTCCAAGGTCGGTCAGTGCAGCTGGTGGATTGGTTGTTGCTCGCCGGTGTCGGACGAGTCACCGCCAACGGGTGGCCTACGATGTTGTCAGCGGACAACAGGGGCGACATTCGGCACGTTGTCAGCTGACAACAATGCCTCAAATGAAAGCTCCGGTTGGGATGACCTTTCCTCAGACAGCCAAAAGTCGTCCGAAAGGGGCGGCTTGCGAAGCAATTCACCGATCTGGGGCGAATGAGCCCGGTCGATTGGCTGGCCAATATTTTCGCGCAGCTTTTCGTCCTAAAGGCCGAACATTCCGCTGCAAAGCACTAGCGCGGACCGGTTAGCTTCTCGCCTCCGTTGAGGGAGGCTGCTTTGTCAACTACAGCGATTGAACTTAGGCGCGAGACCTATATCGCGCCGGCGATTGTAACACTCGGCGTTCTGTTTGCCGTGTTCTACCGCAACCCGCTGCTCTTGACCGACCCCCAGATGTTCAGCGAGGACCTGTTCATCTATTTCAACGAGGACCGCCTGTTCGGCGCGGACGCGCTGGTACGGCCCTATGCCGGCTATCTCCAGATTTGCTGCCGGATTATCGCTTTCGTCACCGGGTTTTTCCCGGCTCGATATGCCGCAGAATTATATGCGACGTTTTTCGTGGGAACGATCTTCGCGACCGCAGCGGTGATCTATGCCTCGCCGATCTTCACTGGCTGGGGAAAAGTACTTGCCGCTCTGGCATTGGTCTACTCACCGACCGGCTCCGAAACCCTATTCGGGATGCCTTACACCCAATGGATCATGGCACCGGTTGCCGGGCTGGCGTTGTACGAAAGTCCTGCGTCCAAGGGACGAATGGTGGTTCTGCTCGGTTATTTCGCCTTGATCGGCCTGTCGTCTCCGATGGTAATCCTTGCCGCGCCGTTCGTGCTCTGGAAGACCTTCAGCGAGCGCACCCGCTACGCGCTCTGGCTTTGCGCAATCACCGCGCTCTGCGTCGCTGTTCAACTCCACGGCATTATCACCCGATCCGCGGCGAATCCGGCCGATGGGACTGTGGTCGAGCGCGCCTTCGCGGCCAGCAGCATTTTCTATAGTTGGCTTACAGGTCCACATTATCCGGGCTTTTGGACTGCGTTGGCGATATCGCTGCCGACATTCGTGCTCGCCGCTTGGTACCTCTGGGACAATAGAACTGAGCGAGCCATCATCTATTTGGTCGGCTACGGCGGGCTCGCACTGATCGCCGGTTGTTTGCAAGTCGACGCCTCGCTTCACGCCAATCAATTCCTGTTCGGCGCGAGATACTTCTATCCCCCGATAGTTCTGTTCGTCCTTGCCCTCATTGCAATCGAGCAGAAGACCGAGCGGGGTTTTATGACATTGCCGATCGCAGCTGTCTCGTTAGGGCTCATCTACGCGGCGCGCGTCACCAACATGAACGTTCACTTCACCAACCGAAATTGGATTGAGACGGCCGAGTGCGTCGAGCACAGCGCCGACTGCATCACGGGGCTCAATCCGGGCAACACCGGCTCGGTGCGCGTGCCCTCCGACGCCGAACTTAAGACTATGTCCAGTCACGAGCGTGTAGCGTTTCGCAATTCTGAAAGAACCCCATGAAGCGATATGCTCAGGGCGCGAGCGTCGTACTGATGTTTGCGCTGGTCATCGTGGCTGTCGCGCTCGTCGCGCGAGCGGGGGGATTTTAGGCGGTGATGTGGCTGAGATCGAGCCCAGTGAGGACCGATCGCTTGTTACCGGGTCGGTGGCTGCGATACGAAATCCCGCATGGACGCGATGTTGGTTTTTCAGAAAGTCGGATCCGCCTATGCAAGCAGCGGCAGTTCAACAACGCTGGTTACAGTAAGAAGATAGGTTTTCACGGGTACGTCCCTTGTCTTGAGAACGGCATCACGCCTTGACGTTCCTGGGCGCAAAAAAGAAACATCCGGACGCCGAAAGCCGTTGCTGCGTCAAGGCCTCTGAAATTTCTCAAAATTCAGGTTCCGCTATAGCATCGCCGATATCAATCGGACTGTGATAGCATCCGCAACGGGCGAGGCATCCAAAGCAGCACACTGGACCACCATCCACAACCACTATGGGCGACGCCAACGAGAGCCTTTCGACCGAGCATTCTCCTCGACAACGGTTGCGTCACCTTTGAGCTTTCTTCGCCGAGGCTGAACGAATGCAGAGGCTCGCCATTAACGACAGGTTTCAACGCTCGGAAGTAGGACAGCGTGGATCTTGTCAAAAAGGGAAAAAATGATGAGCGGCAGCAGAACATTTCTCCTGGCTCTGTTGTCGATCACGCTTACATCTTGCCTTGCAGGGAATGGGCTCGCGGCGCCCACAATTTCGGCATACTACCTGACTGGCCCCGGAGCAGAGAAAGGCACGCCGGACTACTACGCGAGTCTGCAAAATCTCAAGGAGCTCAGCGAAAAGATCGAGCACGAGCAGACAAACTTCAACAGCCTCGTGCTGTCGTTCGTGCACCCCAGTTTGACCAAATACACGTCGAACGATCTGACCTGCACGGGACTTTTTGGTTATACCTGCAGCAGCGACAAAGGCACAACCACGACTGTGCCCACGGAGACTAGAGATCCGAAAGCCGATTTCCAGACTCTGAAAAGGATCGTTGCCGATCTAAAAGCCCGTGGAGTGGCAACCTCTATAGCAGTCGGCGGATGGAACTTCAGTTGTCATCCCAAGATCTACGATGCAACCGCAGGAAAGAAGGATTCATGCGGCCCCAATGATGAAGTGTATGACACCTTCCCGAACCCTTCGGCTGAAATACCTCGTCCTCACTTTGAAAGCAGCATCAAAGGAGGCGACGCGGACAGCGCATACAAGAACATTGTTGCACTCGCAAACGATCTTGGGGTTGCGGGCATCGATGTCGATTATGAAGAAATCTGGCACGCCGACATCAACGCCAAGGCTTGGACGCTCACTCCCGACAAGATCACGCCACCCGCACCAACCAATGGTGCCATGAAAGCGGAGATGCTAAACAACAAGGCTTTAATGGAGCTTGGCATCGGAGCAGACGTATTCGACAACACGATGAAGCTCAATCCTGACAGCAACAAGCTTCCACGTGCCATGCCCCAGACGGTCGAGAAGTTCGCTGCGATTCTGAGGTCGCTGCACAACGCGATCACAAGCATCAATCAATCGTTGAAACTCAGCGTTGCAGCCCCTGCCAACGGCGGCATCCCCAATATGTCGGCCAATTGGGATACTGTCGCTCCGAACTCGGGCATTTACGGGGGTGTATGGCGGGGCGGCAATCTTTATGGCCTGATCTACAACACCGCCCTGCTCCACAAGGCGGAGATCGACAAGTTAAGCCAGGTCGGCATTATGACATACGATCTTGGTGAACTGGACTGTGAGCGCACCCGCCTCGGGACTCACATTCCATGTGATCTCGTGGGACAAGTAAACTATTACTACGCTCAGTTCGCGGTTTGGCTCAAAAATGGCAACCGAGTGCCTGCAGATTCGAAGCTCGCAGACTTGCACGCAAAAGTCTCTGGATCGAGAACCGGCGCACGAGCGTCAATTCCGCCCCGCAAGCTCCTGATCACGCCACCGATCACGGTCGGCTTTGAAGTGGGACAACCAGGAAGCGGGAATCTGCCACTTACCAGAGATGATCTGACGAAGATTATTGATGAGACAATCAAGCATTCTCGGTCAGGGATCATCATGTGGGATTTATACAAGGACGTCCGCTTCGATCGAGATCAATGGAAATCCAACTGGGCGACACCGAAGGACGTGCTGAAGGAGGCTTGCGCGAAAATGGGGCTTTCCGGACAGTATTATAACTGCGAGGCCAACATCCCACGCTAGAGGAAGTCCAGTTACTCAGGGTCGTATCCTGCGGCCCTGTAAGAGGTTCGGGCTCTGCCGGCGTGAATTTGTCGAAAGGGAAAGCCAATAATTTCCTATAGGGCCGCGATTGCCTGCTCGGCCGAGGCTTGCCAGATTGCTGAAGCTTTGAAACCGAGCGTCCCATATGCACGTGATTTTTGCCAAGGAGCACCCTTGGATCTCACGAAACTCTCGCGTGGAACAAGAATCGGGTAGCATGCCTTGAGTTCTCCAAACGAGAGCTGGTACGCGCTGTTTGCGAAGAGATGACCGCGAATTCACTCCGAGCAGCCGCCGATTGTGCAGGGTAAGAATAAATCGTGCTTGCGTCATTTCGGTTGGGCAGCTTCAGGCCAATTTGTGAACTCAATCTCGAATCGACGAGCACCGGCGGGCTTCGTCGTAAAATTGATAGTCTTTCCGGAGAGAGCCGCCAACGAGCCGTATGCGAACTTAAACACGGCCTTTCCCGAAGCTGCGATGCCAGCAGTCCTGTTGTCCTCCATGACAGAGGAGCCGATCCCCTCCAGAAGCTGGCCAACAGCAACCTTCGAGTGCGCGATGAACGTCGAGAGAAGCCAGGTACGTCCCCTTCTCACCGTCCCACTCGCTGACCGATATTGCCGTAAGGAGCGGTGCGCCAGCCGAACGGCGCGGAACGAAGCGCAGGAAAAGAAGGTGGCGGCAGACCCGGAAGCGGAAGCACGTCGCCTCCGCACCCGGGCGCTCGTGCGCCATGCCCGCGCCGTGGATGCGATTTTCGAGGCGCAGGAAATGGGCGGCGAGGCAAGTCCCGAGCAGGTGAAAGAACTACAAAGGGCGCGCCGGGTCTTCGAGAAAGTGCGGCCCTATGGCTCGGTCGACGCCGAAGCCGCCTACAAAAAGAACCCGGAGCTTGCCCAACGGGCGGCGAACTTCTCGCTCGGTTAGCCATTGTCAGGGCTTGCCTTTTCGCGAGGTTGCGACGAGCCTCGCCCCAGCTTTTCATACCAGTGCCGCAACTGCACCAAGAGCATCCCTACATCAAAGGAAAGCTCTGCCACGTCTGATGTCGCCGTGTCGATGTACGCAGCATCCACTTGTTCTTGATCGAACGATATCTCTCCCGTCTTGCGCGTCCGCTTGCTGCGCAGAGGAGGGTGACCGATTTCCATAAAGTCAAAAATATAGAGAGAATGGACGATCTTGTTACGCCTGGTCGCTTCGGTCCGGAGTCGTTGCATGATTTCATCAAAAGACTTCAGCCATGTCTCCTGCTGCTGGCTTCCGTCTGCGATTTCCGAGGAATGAACGATCGATTGGAACCAAATCTATCTTCTGGCTGTTCGACAGAGTACGAATGACACCATGGCTGACATGCCATCGGTCCAAACCTATGGCGAGCTGAATGATCTGGTTGAGCTTCGATTCTGCGTCCTGAAAGACGACTACATATGTGCCGATGAATTGAAATAGGCGCTCGATCTCGGCCTTTTCCTTCTGCTCCTTTTCGTCCAGGGCGGGCGGCTCCGCGGATGGATTTTTTTTACTCGGGATTTTGCTCAATCGCGGCGACGAGACTCTTCCACGTGACGACCATTTTAAGCCCTTCTCTTAGCTCCTGATCGAGGTGCGATTGCCCAACATCTTTTCAAGCTCTGCTTCCACGCGCTCAACCGAGGCCGAATCGTTCAAAGAGCGAGGCAATCAGGGGATGCAGATAGGTCGCGAGGTTGGATGGGATTTCCTTCTGAGGAACGATGGTCTCCAGCATGGCCTCATCACTGCGCGCGCCGCCTTCCATGAAGAGGTCTCCCATTGGGCTCGCCCAGCCGCCGACGATGAGTAAGCAAGTCTACCTGCACTCCAACGGCTTCGCGCTGATCATGCTTTGGTGCGAGCCCACGGACGATCCTGACTTCGACGCGGACGGCAAACGGACGGCCAAAGAATGCCTGCAGCATCGTCGCGCGGTTCTCCTGAATACCGTCAGCGCCTTTTGGTCTAGGATGCGACGCGCCGGAGCACGCATTCCGCGGCGATCGAATCTCGCGCGGGTCACGGCCCCCTGGGTCCGACCGGCTCTTCTTCTAGATCCAACTGATTGGGAAGTAGAGGCTCTTCGCCGAACGGACGATTGATGATACCGAGCGCTTCGGTGGCGGCATAAACGCGATTGCGCGAGTAACCGGTACGTTCTTTCAGAATACCCGCTTCTTCTAATTGCGCGATCGCCTGATGGACCTGCGGCGGACTGACGTCCAGCAGTTCGCCAAGCCGCTTGGCGGTCACGACCGGATAGTTGTGAAGTTCGTCGAGAGCGCGCGCGGCCGCCGACCCCTTGCGGAATTTGCGGCGCTCCCGCCAGACATCGGATAATTCGGACAACGCCTCACGGGTCCGAATGAGTTCTTCAACCGTGTTGGTGACGGCGTCCGCCATGAAAGTGATGATCGGCTGCCAGTCCAACCGTTGTTGGGCATCCTTGAGCGAGGCGTAGTACATACCCTTTTTGCTCTCGATATATGGCGACAGGTACAACGGCACATGCTTCTCGGCCGCCATCATGAGCGGAAGGAGGAGACGACCGACACGGCCATTGCCGTCGCGGAAGGGATGGACCGCTTCGAAATGAGTATGCGCTATCGCCATGCGCGTGACGAATCCTTGTGTCATCTGCTGCATTCCCTCGTTCCGCAGAAAGTCGACAGTTTGAGCGAGGCAGCCGGGGACGTCTTCAGGAGGCGGAGGATTCAAACTCGAATACGCGATGTCCTTATTTCCACCGATCCATACGACGCGCGTGCGAAGGTCGCCCGGAACGTCCTTATAATCCCGATCGTCCTTCATCACGGCGCGGTGGAGATCACTGATCAGATCCATCGTGAACACGCCGTACCCGTCCTTTGCTGCCAGCGGAATGAATCCATCGAGTGCCACGGCGTAGTTGCGTACTTGACGCGCTTCATCCCTGGCCCCGTCGTCCCCCGTCTCCTCGACTGACAGCAGTTCGTCGAGAGTGCTCTGGGTACCTTCGATTGACGACGAGCTCACCGCCTCACGCCTGATAAGCACGCGGCTGACGATGTAGGGGTCTTTCATCTGGGCGGCGATGGCATCGACCTTACCGAAGGCCACTTGGGCGGCATCCAAGGCTTTCGCCGCAGCGGCTACCGATACGCCCTCCTCCGGGGGTGCCGGTGGAATGATTCCGTAATGGGAATCGTACGGCGGCGGCAAACGTTTCAAGGTTTCCCGGATGGTATGGCTGAGATCGCTACGCTTCATGGGAAGCCCAAATTAAGGGATGGATTTCCTATTTATAATTAGGGTTTCTGAAAAAAGCCATACCATGTTGCGATCTCAAGATCACGAATGTAGGTTTTCGGAATCGACTAAAGTTCCCATTGCAGGCCGTTGTTTCCTATATGTTCTATATACAGTGGCATCCGGCAATACCGCAGGCTCCATGTTGAAGCCCCCGAATAGACGGAAAGGCTGGCCGCCAAAATGGCTCTCGGCAGAAACCCTACTCCAATCGCGTCTGTCGGACGGAAGACGAGATGCCAGCGCTTACTAGCGAGCCATCCTGGACAACGCATTCTGCCGAAGTTCAGACGCCGCCGCCAACCGCACTGGCGGGATAAAGTTGGAGCATGAGAGCAATTCATAACGAACCGCGTCGAAATGTTAGACGAGCACGCGGTCGACAGTTCATTCGCGCCGCCGTGTGGCTCGGCATGGAAACCCAATACAGGCTCGACTTGGCCCGAAAGGAGGAAAACCAGCAGCTTGCAGGTCTCTCGTGGTGACTTCACGCTGGATCTGTCTCTGTCTCATCCGAACGTTCTGCGTTTCGCGACTCAAGGCCGTCGTGGTGATCCTATCACCGCAATCAAGGACAAGGTGATCGAAGATGACGTGAAGGGTGCCGCCGTGGCGCACGGCGTCACTTTAGTTGGGCAGCTTCAGGCCAATTTGTGAACTCAATCTCGAATCGACGAGCACCGGCGGGCTTGGTCGTAAAATTGATAGTCTTTCCGGAGAGTGCCGCCAACGAGCCGGATGCGAACTTAAACACGGTCTTACCTGAAGCTGCGATGCCAGCAGTCCTGTTGTCCTCGATGACAGAGGAGCCGATCCCCTCCAGAAGCTGGCCAACAGCAAATCCTTCGAGTGCGCGATGAACGTCGAGAGAAGCCAGGTACGTCCCCTTCTCACCGTCCCACTCGCTGACCGATATTGCCGTAATTCCCGCGTCCTTCAACAGCCCATCGGCGACGCGACAGGTGTATTGAAGGCTGACAATGATGTGCCCATTCCGATCGCCTACCGGCTCTCGATCGGTCCCGTCGATGGTGCAATCATAGCGCCGGGTGGAGTCCGCGAGCGCAACCGCATTCAGCCCGAGCAAATCGAAAACGGAACATAGTACAACAACGAGAAAGGGCTGTTTCATTTGCGTATACTTCGCGGATATGCCTCCGGAATGGTGTACAACTTGACGCTACGACCGATTCAAGCTCATTTGACACGTTGGCCTCCTCACTCTGGCAACGGCACCATTCGCGGCTGATTCGACCGAGAGGCACGCAAGTGCCAGCTGAAATGCAAGGTTTGATGCTGCTGGAGGGCAGCACCAGGAATCCTTCGTCCGCGGGATGATCTCGTACTTCGCCAACCGACTCGTGGAGCGCGCGTGACTGGCGCGAGCGAATCATCGAGGCGTCCGCGCTGATCGAGGCCGGCATCGACTTCTCCGATGAAGGCGACGTATCGGCGAAATTGCTCGCGCCGGCGCGCGCGAAGATACCTGATCTTCGACAAGCTGGTGCTCTGCGGGCCCCGCACCGGGATAGCTGAAGCAACGGTTGCGCGCGAGCTGAACAACATCAAGGTCGCTCTGCTGGAGAGACGGGACCGGGTTCTTGATGATTTCGTCCACGGCATGACGGGAGACGAACGGATGAAGAAGGACGCGGTCGTGAGCATCGTCAATACCCAGTCCAACAGCCAAGGCGCCGTTCAGCAGGTTGGAGTTGGCGAATTCTCTCAGTCCGCGATCATCAACCGCCATCAACAGCTCGTGGCGGCGATCGACGCGGAGCGCTTTCCTAACTGGTCCAGAACACCATACTGAAAGCATTGCGGCCACGAGGGGACCCGCTGCCCGACGAACATCGCTATTACAGGCTACAATAAGCCTCTACAATTTCAGACCTGGGTCGCGCCTGGATCACAGCTGTACGGCCCCAAACACACCTGACATCGAACATCTCACAAGATCTCTCCATCGATCTGGAACACCGAATGGCAGATCACTGCTGCTGCTCGATCTGCTTGCAGATTCCGCTCGATATGGCGCACCATTCCGAAACGATCTCGCACACCGCTCCGAGATGATCTCGCCCAGCATTCCGGGATGATGTCGCCCGGGGGTGACGAGGCGTCTTCCGGCTCCGATACGGTGCTTTCGGCTTTGCGAAGAGGACCTGGATGCCGATGGAGAGGCTTGCGATGCGCCATATACGCGATGATTTGGTGAGAGTCCTTTCCGACGTGGGTGTTCTCCTTTAATTGCGCGCCCGACGGCGGTGGCGACGCTTCAAAGGGCGAGCGGCATCAGGCTGACGGTTATGCTCTTACAGGGAGCGCAGCGATGGAGCGGGATTGATCGGCGGACGCCAATCGCCATCACCGCGCGGATACCCGCCGTCAGATCACGAGAAGGGCATCTCCATGAAGATCCACAAGAGACGGATCTGGCGACAATGCCTTTCCGGCGGCCGGAGCTGTTACTGTCGGCTATGGTAGCTATTGAAAGGGCATATGGCTGTGCCGACCGTGCTCCCTGTCATCGGCGTCACGGCACTGATGAGCGCAATGGTACTGTTGACTGGAAAGTGGCACGGGTCGCCGTCACAAATTTGTAGCTTTCGGACGCCGAACCTTTCTGCTGCTCCAATTTTTCCATATGCTGGGGGCCTCGTAGAGGGGGAAGCCATGACCGAACGCATGCAAGTAGGTAAGGCGCCGCTTGATCGGCTCTTAGAGGCGGCCCGGAAGGAGCTGCTTGATTTCGAGCGGCGGGAGAACGAGTTTCGCAAGAAGGATCGCGAGGAACGCGCCGCAGAGCTGCGCCTTCCCTTGGATAGGATCAAAGTCCACTAACGCCAAGCCCGAGTTCATAAGATCGCCACATGACATTTTTAGCTTGATCGATGCGACGGGTGTGGCCGTCGCACAGCTCCCCGTCCTCTCGACGGCCTAGACCACCAGACCGGGCGGGGAGCTTGGTTTTGCTTCGGATGTCACCTGCTGCCCTGAAACCAACATAGTCCCAGGTCGCCTCTTCGCGATGGACCGGGCGCCATACTTGCACGGTTTATTCACGTCTGATTGCCCACAGGAATGACACAGCTTCACCCGCTTTCAAAGCGGCGGTGAAGATGGCGCACGTTTGGTTGACCACGCTCAGGTCGAAGCTCGGCAGAGGAGCCTCAGCCGCTTGGGCATACTTTCTTCTATACTGTTCTTTCAGGGCCAGGCTTTCGGTTTGGACCGCTCCCCCACTGAGGCCTTTGTTTCCCTTGTGCAAGATGTTCGCTTGCCCTCTGTTTCTTTAGTGCCGGAGCCCGTCCGCCTACCGGCAGCGCCGGGCAGGGCGGCGGCCCAGGTGACCGGCGCGCGCTCTTCGCCGGCGAGCGTGAAGGCAATGTCGGGACGGGCCATCGCCAGCCGCCGCACCACCTCGCGGATCGCCTCGGCCTCGGCGCGATCGGTCTTCAGGAATTTCAGCCGCGCCGGCGTCGCATAGAAGAGGTCGCTGACCTCGACGCGCGTGCCATGCGCCAGCGCCGCCGGCATGATCTCGGACTTCTCGCCGCCCTCGACCGACAGTGCCCAGGCGTGCGGCTCGCTGGCGTGGCGCGTGGTGATGGAGAGCCGCGCGACCGAGCCGATCGAGGGCAGCGCCTCGCCGCGGAACCCGAGCGTTCGGATTTGCAGGAGGTCTTCGTCGTCGAGCTTCGAGGTCGCGTGGCGCTCGACTGCGAGCGACAGGTCCTTCGCGGTCATGCCGCCGCCGTCATCGGTGATGCCGATCCGCCGCCGGCCGCCGCCATCGGTGAATACGTCGATGCGGCTCGCCCCGGCATCGATGGCATTCTCCACGAGTTCGTTGACCACGCTCGCCGGACGCTCGACCACCTCGCCGGCGGCGATGCGGTTAACGATCTGTTCGGGAAGTTGGCGGACGGGCATGGGTTCACTCGGCGAATTGACCCAATCTAACGTCGCTCGGACGCAAATGCATGGGGAAGCTTGAGCTTCCCACATACCACATATAGGCCATTTCCAGCTTTGAGCGGCCCTTATGAATGCGGCGTGCATTCGCGCGCTGCCGCACATGAGGAGCGCAATACCGCGAAACCGCCGCGAAATCCCTCAACGATCACCACACCAGACGGTTTGCATCACAGGCGCACCGTTCGCACACCCTTACGCGATGAAATGGTCCGGCCCAGGCGAACGGTGCGTAGAATCACCGGACCGTTCATCGCGAAAAAATCCAGGAGAAATGGATGAAGTTGGTGAAGACCTCCGTGATCGTATGCGCCATCTCGACTCTGATTGCGACGCCCGTTCTTGCTCAAGGTGCGTCAACCGACGCTAAAACGCGCGGCACCGTTCAAAGCAAGCCCATGCAGGGCGGCCTGTCAGGCAGCGAAGATGAGGACATTGGCGCGCAGCAGGGCGCTGTCGGCGACAAGGTGGGCATGAAGTCGACGAAGGGCACGAAGGGCACGGTCGGCACCACCGGCAGCGCCGCGCACAAGGGAACGGTCGACGATTCCACGTCAGGTGGTGCTGCGGCAACCGGCAAACGCTACTGACACCGAGATTCGAAACGGCGAAATCTCCGGTCGCCCTGCGGCCGGAGATTTTTTGCTCAATCGTCGAAACCGCCGCCGCGCCTGGCCTTGATGTCGCCGCGGCGCTTCTTGCTGTCGAGCCGGCGCTGCTTGGAGGCGACGGTCGGTCGTGTCGCACGGCATGGCGTCGGCCGTACCATGGCCTCGCGCAGCATCTCGAGCAGGCGGTCGATCGCGTCCTGGCGGTTGCGCTCCTGGGTGCGGAAACGCTGCGCCTGGATCACGATGACGCCGTCCTTGGTCATGCGCTGGCCGGCGGGGCGCGCAAGGCGCAAGGCAGCGTCCTCCGGCAAAGTCAGCTTGCGCGTATCGAAGCGCAGTTGCGCTGATGTCGCGACCTTGTTGACGTTCTGTCCGCCCGGGCCGGAGGCGCGGACGAAGCCGATCTCGATGTCGTCTTCGTCGATGACGAGATCGCGGGAAATCCGCAGCATGTGGCACCATTCGTGATGCCCCGACCTATCGCGGGCACCCTCATTTGGCAATGCTGCATCATGGAAAATGCGAATGGCCGGGGCAAGCCCGGCCATTCAGCGCGGAGAAGCGCGAGTTCAGTTCGACTTCGGCGCGGCCGCAGTGGCCGCTGCGGCGGGCTGCGCGGCCGCCTGGGGGGCGCGGCCGACAGCGACGGTCAACAAGCCCTGGCCCCACAGCCGCTTTGCGGCCTGCCTGGCGTCGTCCAGCGTCACGGCATCGACGATGGCATTGTGCTTCTCGATATAATTGATCGGCAGCTTGTCCTGCTGATATTGCAGCAGCGCCTGGGCGAGCTTGGCGGAGGTGTCGAGCGAGAGCATCTGTGAGCCCTTGAGATAGGACTTCGCTTCGTCGAGCTCCTTCTGCGTCGGTCCCGCCTCGGCGATGCGGTGCACCTCCTTCTCGATCGCATCGATGGTGTCGCCGGCGCGATCGGCGCGCGTGCCGGCGCTGCCGATAAAGACGGCCGAGTGCTCCATCCACAGCAGCGATTCCGACACCGAATAGGCGAGCCCGCGCTTCTCGCGCACCTCGCGATAAAGCCGGGAGGACAATCCGCCGCCGCCCAGGATGTGGTTGACGATGTAGGCGGCCATGAAGTTGGGATCGCTGCGCTTCACGCCGGGGCCGCCGAAGGCCATGACGGTCTGCGGCACGTCGAGCGGCACGAAAGCGCGCTGCGGCGGCGCGACTGGCTCGACATCGGCGACCGGGGTGAGGTTCGCCTTGGCCGGCAGGCCGCCAAAGGTCTTGTCGAGCAGCTTGCCGAGGGTGTCCGGATCGACGTCGCCGACGACCGCGACCTTCAAGGTGTCCTTGGCCAGCACGCGGCCGACATAGTCCTTCAGGTCGGCAACGGTTATCGTGGGCACGATGTCCAGCGTGCCGCTGGCCTGGCGTCCGTAAGGATGGTCGCCGAATGCGATCTCGAGAAACTTGCGGCTGGCGAGCGCCGTCGGATTTGTGGTGCGCTCGCGCAGCCCCGAGATGACTTGAGAACGAATGCGCTCGACGTCGGCGGTGTCGAAATGCGGCGAGGTCAGCGCCATCCGCAACAGGTCGAAAGCCTCATCCTTGTTGTCGCGGAGCATGCGCAGGCTGCCGTGGAAGGTGTCACGGGTGGCGCTGAAGCTGAGCTCGATCGCGCGGCGCTCGAGCCGCTCGCGGAATGTTTTGGAGTCGAGATCGCCGGAGCCTTCGTCAAGGAGGGCGCCCACCAGGTTAGCGACGCCGGACTTGTCAGCGGGATCCTGTGCTGCGCCACCGGCAAAGGAATACTCCATCGCGATCAGCGGTACGGTCGCATCCTGCACGAACCAGGCTTCGATGCCGCCGGGCGAGACCAAATGCTCAATCTTGGCAGCAGCGTACGACGGCGCCGGCGCCGCGAGCGAGATTACGAGCCCACCTGCAAGGGAGAGCGCAGCGCGTCGTGTGCAAAGAAACGAATGGGTCACGAACGCTTCTCCTCGCGCTTGGCCGTGGTGGTGTCCTTGATCAGATAGCCGGTGACGGAACGCTTCTTTTCGAGCCATTTTTGTGCGGCAGCGCGTACCTGTTCAGCGGTCACGGCGCGGATGCGATCGGGCCAGCTGCGGATGTCCTCGATGGACAGGCCCGTGGTCAACCCGCCACCATACCATTGCGCGAGCACCCCCTGATCGTCCTGGGCGTAGATCGCTCCCGCGATGAGCCCGCTCTTAACTCGTTCGAGATCCTCGGCGCGGATCGGGTTCCGCGCGATGTCGGCGATAATGTTGTCGATGACCTGCTCGACCTCCGCGAAGCTGACGCCCTGCTTAGGCGAGGCCGAGATTGAGAACTGGCTCGGGTCGAGCGAGGTCGTTGAATAGCTGGCACTGGCCGAGACTGCGAGCGGCTTGTCAACGACCAGCGCGCGGTAGAGATAGGAGTTGTTGCCGCCGCCCATCAATTGCGCGAGCACCTCAAGTGCCGCGCTTTCGCCGGGCGCCGCGGTCGCGGCTGAGGGCACGAGATAAATGCGGTGCACGCTCGGCTGCTCGACGCGCGGATCGGACAGGGTGACGGTGCGCGGGCCGGCGGGCTCCGGCTCCTGGGGACGGATGCGTTGTGCGGGAATCGCGGGCCGTGCCGGAATCGAGCTGAAATTGTGCTCGACAAGCGGGCGCACGTCGGCGGCTTCGACGTCGCCAGCGATCACCAGGATCGCATTGTTCGGTGCATAAAAGCGGCGATAGAAGGCGAGCGCGTCCTCGCGATCCAACTTTTCGATCTCTTGTCGCCAACCGATGATCGGCCGTCCATAGGGATGATTGAGGTAGAGCGCTGCTTCCATCTGCTCGTAAAGCCACGCATCGGGGCTGTTGCCAACTGACATGTTGTGCTCTTCGAGCACGACGTCACGCTCGATCCGCACGTTCTCGTCCTTCAGAACCAGACCGGTCATCCGGTCGGCCTCGAGGTCCATTATGGTCGACAGTTGTTCGCGCGGGACGCGCTGAAAATAGGCAGTGAAATCAGTGGACGTGAAGGCGTTTTGGTCTCCACCGACGCGATGCACGATCTGCGAAAGATCACCGAGCGCATGCTCCTCCGTGCCTTTGAACATGAGATGTTCGAGAAAATGGGCGAGCCCGGATTTGCCAGGCGCCTCATCTGCGGAGCCTACTTTGTACCAGATCATCTGGGTCACCACCGGTGTGCGATGATCCGGGATCACGACCACTTGCAGGCCGTTACCAAGCGCAAAGCTGGTGAGTTGCATGGAGCTCGCAAGACTCTCTTCTGATACGCCACCTATTGCGAAGGCGCACGTCAGGACCCGCGCTAGAAGGCAAACGACCGATCGAGATGAGGACGTCGGAAACTTTGACAGCAGTCGTAGTAGAATTTTCAAAACGAAAGCCCGATCGCGCCGTCGATGGGGCCCGGCATTGTTTTCAAAATGGTTCGTCAACTGCTGGATCGGCATGGCTTTTTGCAAGCTCCATTGCGATTGGTTCTGGATGAGCAATTTGGTCATGATCGAAGTCATCTGTCGGATGCTCCATCCTTTTGGCTAACCAATCGACAGATCGCTTTGCTGCAGGGGATATCGTCGGCCAGGCGTGTCGCCGACGAACCCAAAGCATTAGTCGTGCCAAAGGAGAAACCTTTTGAACTACAACGTAGTCCCCTAAGCAGCCTGTCAGACTCTTCACACATCGTCATACATCGGACACGGTGCGGGCGCGTTGGAACAGGTGCGGCTATCGAGAGACTCCTTCTTGCGAAGCACAGTTGGACCCGCCCGGCGCGTTGCTGGCACGCCCATACGTGTCCTCCGGAATGACATGAGCAAGTGCATGGGTGGTCGCGATCAGCGCCAGTTCTAGAACTTGTGCAAGGTCCCCGCACCCATGCCGCTGTTCGGCTCGTGGTCAGCTCAGCGATTAAGGCTGCAGAAAGCTGTGATCGGAGTTTCGGTTAAACTTGCGCGAGCGTAGAAATGGCAGCTGTCGCGCGAGTGCAGAACGATCTGAGCTTGCAGTAGAGAAATCGTTGCGCGATTTGCAGTTGCCGTAGCTGACCGTGAGCGAACGCCATCTTCGCCAATAACGCATTTAGGATGTGGCGGAGCGTAATGGCGAAACTATCGGCTAAAGCACATCATTCTAGCCGGCCGCAACGCCGGCCTCCCGTCATAACGATGCAAGCTTTTGAGCTTTGAAGGCCCAAAAGCTTACAGTTTTGCGGCGTCCGGCCGACACGAGGCACGGAACTTGAGCTTTCGCCTTTGTTGGTCGCCCTGTAGCCGGCGTCTTCCGAAGCTTAGCGCGACGAGCGAGCGAGTTTTAATGAAACTTGTAGGAGACCTGCAGGAACGTGCCCCATCTTTCCATTTGAAAGCTTGCAGGAATAGGCCCATAGGTCACAGGATAGCTGGGCGCCTGCTCGGCTTTGGCGAATAGATCACTACCTCTCGGACTCCACATCGCCCAGTAACGGCCGCCGACGCCGACGCTGAAATTGCTGGTGATGAGGTACGACAGAACGCCTTCTATTTGTATTCCATGGCCACCGCTCCCGCGTTGATCGATGAAGGTCGTGAAGCCGCGCAGCAGATGGTTATCGCGCCCTTGGAAATCCGCCCAGGGCAGGTATGCGACATCGGCGCTCAAGCGCCAACGATCGAGCAACATGGTCTCAGCGTTAAGGCCGATACGCACTGCATTCCAGTTGGTGTCTTGGCTGCCAATCGTCCTTTTATCGCCCGGCGCGAGACATTGAAGCGAAGCGATCCGAACGCATCCTGTCGAGTCAGACGTTTGGCCGTAATAGGTCCAGCCGGCGAATCCACCGATCTTGTACGTGCTGCCCCGCAGAAAATCATAACCGGCATCGGCCGTGTAGTACATGAACCTTCCGTTCGCCTGACCCGATATCGTGTTGGTATAGGCCATGGGATTGCCGAAGTCGCCGGCTAAGCCCCAATCCTCATCATTCATATTCCCGCTACTAAAGCGCCCCAAACCGATATTTCCCTTCAGGAAGATTCCCCAGGGGCTGTCAAGTCGTTCGAACAACTCACCGGAAATCCCATCCAGCTTGTGATAGGTCAGCCTCGACACCAAAAGATCGGACGGACCATTATCCCATTGAAATCTTCCTCGGCTCAGCCAAAGCCGTGTGCCGCTTTCTAGCGACCAGCCTGCAGTGGACGGAATCGCAGGTGCGCTAAAGGCCGGCTCTATCGCGTAGAGCGGCGTATCGGACCATCGCGTCGTCCCTGGGTCGGCGTTAAAATGGTAGTTCACAGCGACCTTGCCGATGTGATAGCCGCTGGACAGGTTAGTGCCGTTAGCTGGGACCATCGCCAGAGGCGGATACTGCAGCGTCGGAGGGGTTGCCACACTTGGTCCCCCGAACCTCAGATAATCATATCCGATATTGACCGACCACGTCGGCGTGAGCGCGTGCTCGACACCTGCGCCGATGATGCCCCCGATACGGTTATAGTCGAAATGGGTTGCATTCTGTGGCCATCCAGATGGGTAGGTCTCGCTAGGAAACTCGTTACCGTTGGCGATATCGCCGCGGTTGTGTTGCCAGGCCAAACCTGCTTTGAGATAGGCAAGCGTGTGGCCCTGCGGGCCAAAGGCATAACCCAGCCTGCCCGTCCCCGTGACGAAGACGTCAGGACCTGCCTTGCAGTTTGCGCTCACGACAACACCGGAAGCTGCAAGACAGGTGTTTGCACCATCCGAGATGGCGCCGCTGGCATTCAATTCAAGGCCAAAAACCCAGCGATCCCTCTGCCAATTGTAGCCGATCTGCGCTCCTGCCAGGAATACTGGGGTATCGACCACGTCGCCATAGATCGAGCCACCGTAGGGATCACTAAATGATGTCCGGCCGTAACCCCCGCCGACGTGCCCACCAAAATATCCTCCGGTCCAGCCCCATACTGCAGGCGGGACTTTTACTGCCGGCTTAAAATCTGCGCAATTGGCAACCCCATTTGCAACGAGCGCAGCTGTTGCGGTCCCCCAAAACAAAAGTTCAGATCTCATATCACCTCACGTACACACAACGCGCGCGCCATCTTGCAACGAAGGCCGAATGACCGACGTTGTCGCGCTGCTTCCACGGGGCGTATGTGTGCAGGATCTAGGCCATCGGAGGCGGCGCGCATTCCCTGCAGTTGCTCGTCAGTGATGTCGCCTTCGCAACAAGACCGATGAACTTTGAAACAAGTCCGCGTCTGATGTCGGTCATAACGCGCACGCTACACGCTCGGCATCCAGTGCTGGAGCCGAATATCCGGCGCGCTCCTCGACACGCGCGATGATTGACGGCGTAGATAACCGAGATTCGCCGACTACTCGCAGTCTGCGTGTGGCACGGTCATTTTGAGCGCGCTACGTGAATGATGAAGATCAGTATGCCGGGGGCGAGGACTTGAACCTGCGCCCTGAGAGGTAGAAGCTCCCCGCTCTTTCCCGCTGAGCTACGAGGGCATATGGCTGAGGTCATAATTACCGCTAATCGATCCGACGAAGAAGGCTGGCGCATCGAGCGCCTCGAGGAAGTGCGCGATCGCTTGCGCGAGAAGGGATTGAGGAACGTTCTCGCGCTTCACGATCACAAGGGCAATCTCTACGTCGATTGGTCCGAGCATCCCAGCACGTACAAACTAGCCACCGCCATCAACATATGGGCCGCCAACCACCACGAGCCATACTCGCACCATTCCGTACGCGGCCGCCCGCTTGTGTGGGAATATGGGCCGCTACAATCCGTTCGACGGTCCAGCCTTCCCCTGACGGCAGAGCGATTTCCATGACGGCACTTTGGACTGGGTCACAATGAATGGTGACCAAAAACGGCGTCGACACCACCGACAGGAAGTATTTCATCGCGAAGAACCGTGTGCATGAGGAAAATCCACCGGGATACACCTGGGAGCGGCACATGGAAGAGAAAGACTGGGTCGACTTGACCGATTTCCGACGAGCCATGAATTTCGCGCGCGCAAAATGGCCGAAGTGATGGCTGCGCACAGGATCTCCGATATACTCTCGCCGAGATTTTATGGAGAGCGTCGCGATGGCGAACGACGTCGGGCTTGTCGACGAGATCGCACTCGATGAGGCGGCTACGATCATAAATATGAAGTTCGTAAGCTCGAAGGACAGCGCAAAGGAATGTGCGCGATCTCGGCGACGCAGAGTTCGTCTGTAAGAACTGAGAGACTTGTACGCGGAGCGCGCGTCGTCTGAACAGTTTGCTTGCCGGCGCTGATTACATGCTCGCCGGATGGAGCCGCGGCGGCGCGATGGGACTGCCTGCCTAGATTCCCTGCGCCGCCTGTTCAATTTGGCGCTGCGCGCGCTCGTATTTGCTTTCGGAGCGCCGATCCCAAATAGAGTGAGAGCCCTCTCCACATAAGCGGGGCCAAGTTGGCGGGAGAACCAAAACGATTGCGGTCGGGGATGGCGACGGAGACTCGCGATGCCCCTGATTAAACAAAGCGAGCTTGCCGCCGACGCATCAGTTAGGCGCGTTTCCACAGTTCGCCTCGAAACATTCGAAAAGCAAACCGCAACGTCGTCGTGCTCGCTGGCGTGCTCGTAGCGCTCCCGCGGCGCGCGAATTTGGGCAGGGGCGCGCAAGTTATTCCATTTTCCAATGCACAACTCAAAAATATTGTCGAATTGCGGAAGCAAGCTGGCGTATTATCGCAAGTTGCGCAGAACGAAAGAGTATCGGCACGCAACACGTTCTGCGGCGCGGCTAGCTCTTGCACTCCGCGCATAATATCGACTCGAAAAACGTTTATCTTAACTTCATTTTTTGGGGTGCAATAGCTTGGAGCAGACAGGAGCTGAAGGATCGGCGGCGGGAACCCTTAAAATAGCTTGCACCACCGCCGACAACATCAATGTTGCCTTCTATCAGAATGCGGTTCCGATTATCCGCGAACTGGCGCTCGAAAATAGTGAAGGCCGCGACCTGAGGGAGCTTTCGGTACACCTCGCGTCAGAGCCCGCGTTCATAACGCCGGGGGTCTGGCGTATTGAACAAATCGCGGACGGGGCAACTCACCACATCCGTAGCTTGGACCTGAAACTGGACCCGGCGTTCTTAGCAGCCATCAATGCTTCGAGACGAGCCGAGTTGCGCATCCGTGTGGAAGCGGCTGGCGAAACCCTGGTCGAGAATGCCATTGAGGTCAATCTGCTGCCGCCGTCGCACTGGGGCGGCGTCAATGCCGCGCCCGAACTGTTGGCGGCCTTCGTCAGACCCACCGATCCCAGCGTCGACGTCATCCTGCGGGAAGCCTCGGGCAAGCTCGCCGCTGTGGGACGAGACGACGCCATGGACGGGTATCGTAAGAAGACCAAGGCTCGAGCCTGGGAGATCGCCGACGCTCTTTGGGCGGCGCTCGTTTCCCACTCGATCGCCTACGTTCTTCCTCCGAAGAGTTTCGAACGGTCGGGCCAGCAGATTCGCGGACCGAGCGAAATCCTTTCTCGGAAGGTCGGCACCTGCCTTGATCTGACGCTTCTCTATGCGTCCTGTCTCGAACAGGCAGGCCTCAATCCGGTGCTGGTCTTAACCGAGGGTCATGCTTTCGTTGGCCTATGGCTCGTTGATGAGGACTTCTCGAGCCTTGTCATCGATGACCCGCAGATGCTGCGCAAGCGCGTGCAGCTCGAAGAGATGGTGCTGGTTGAGACGACACTTCTCACCGGAGCGCATCCAGGACGCTTCAAGCAAGCCGTCGATGCCGGCGCAAAGCTAATCGCCGAGGACGCGACATCGCCGTTCGAACTTGCCATCGACGTCAGGCGCGCGCGAAGTGCCAAAATTCGGCCTCTCGATCTCTCCGGTTCCGGCGAACCGACCATCACACCGGCTGGGGCACCTTCCATCGCCCAGGAAGTCGGTGACGTTCCGAAATTCGAGGAGGATCTCGATAAGCCGCGCGAACCCGTTTCCGAGCGGAGCCTGGATCGGCTCGAGATATGGAAGCGGAACCTCTTAGATCTCACGCTGAAGAACCGCCTACTGAACTTCAGGGACGCGAAATCCACCATCTCGATCGAGTGCCCGGATGCGGCAATGCTCGAGGACAAGCTTTCCGGCGGGGATCGCTTCAAATTGCTGGGAAGGACGACCGTCCTCGACGGTTCAGATGGGCGCGACGCCTCTCTGCTCGCGCAGCGTCGGCACGACGACGCCCGTCAGGATTTCATTAAAGAGGCAATGGCCCGCGGCGAACTGCACACCGTCGTTCCGGAGGCTGAGCTTGACGGGCGCCTCACCGACCTCTTCCGCGCCTCCCGCCTCGCTTTTGAGGAAGGCGGCGCAAATATCCTGTATCTGTGCCTAGGCTTCCTGAAGTGGACGCCGCAGGAGGGCGCGGGACCTTACCGCGCACCGTTGATCCTCGTTCCGGTTCAGCTTGAGCGCAAAAGTGTGCGTTCTGGATTTCGGCTGGCGCTACACGAGGATGAAGCGCGGTTCAATCCGACATTGCTACAGATGCTGAAGCAGGATTTCGACCTGTCGTTACCGGAGCTTGAAGGAGAATTGCCGCAGGACGCCAAAGGTGTCGATGTCGCGGGGATCTGGAAGACGATCAGACGTCATATCAAGAGCATCAAGGGCTGGGAGGTCACCGAGCAGGTCGTGCTCGCAACGCTCTCCTTCACGAAGTACCTGATGTGGAAGGATCTTGTCGACCGCTCCGATATCCTGAAGCGGAATCCTGTCGTCCGCCATTTGATCGATACCCCAACGCACACCTATGATGGATCGGGAGCCGCCTTCGCCGCCGAGAATACGATCGACCAGATCGTAGATCCGGCTGAGCTCTTTACGCCGTTGTCTGCCGATTCCTCGCAGGTCGCTGCCGTTCTGGCCGCTCAACGTGGGGCCGATTTCGTGCTGTTCGGCCCGCCCGGTACGGGCAAGAGCCAAACGATCGCGAACATGATCACCAACTGCCTTGCCCACCAGAAGACAGTGCTGTTCGTGTCGCAGAAGACGGCGGCACTGGAGGTCGTGAGACAGCGCATGCACGCGATCGGCCTTGGCAACTACTGTCTTGAGGTCCATTCGACGAAGGCTCAAAAGTCGAGCGTGCTCAACCAGCTTGCCACCGCCTGGCGCGAACGCAATCTTGTCACCGAGGAGCATTGGTCGGCTGCGGCCAGCGAACTGAAGCGGCGGCGCGATCAGCTGAATGAGCTTGTTTCCGCGCTGCACCGGCGTCGGCCTAATGGGATGACGGCTTATGAGGCCTTCGGACGCGTCATTGCCGACCGCGAACGGTTTCCGGATGTCGGACTGACATGGCCCGCTGGGACGATGCACGCTCCCGAAGACCTCGCGAGGATGCGCGAGACTTGCGCGGATATTCGCACTGCACTTGAGGCCATCGGCGATCCCGTCAGCCATCCGCTCAAGGGCATCGAGCAGACCCGCTGGAATCCGGCCTGGGTGCAGTCACTTCAGCAGCTGGTCGACCGCCTCCATCTCGCGTTGCATGAAGTAAGGGCCGCTGCCGCCGATCTGGCGTCTTCGATTGAGCTCGACGGCAGCGCCAGCGATGATGCTCTGCTGCCGCAACTGATCAAGCTCGTCTCGCTAATGCTCCACGCCGATGCCGCAGACGGAGCGCTTTTGCTCTCCGCCGACGCACCAGAACGCGTGAACGCATTGTACGATCTTGCAGACGTCGTGGCTCGAGTGAACGAAACGGCATCGGAACTCTCTGTCCGATACGATCTCAAAGCTGCGCTGCTTGACCTGCAATCGCTCGAGCGGGATTGGATCGACGCGTGCGCGTCGAACATGTTCGTTCGAAGTGGAAAGAAAAAGAAGGCCAGACTAGCATTGAGCCCATATTGTTCGGACGAGGTGCCCGACGATATCGGCCGAGACCTCGTAGTGCTGCAGGATCTTGGCGTCCTGCTACGTGAAATTGAGAACATCAAGCCTCGCTTCAGGGGCATGGAGCGCTTGTGGCGCGGAGTGCAGAGCGAGGTGTCGCGTTTCCAGGGGCTGATCGACTGGGCCGCAAGCATACGCGACGCGGTCGATGCCTATCCGATCGAGGGAACCGCGCCGGATCGGCTTCTTTCGCACGTCACAGACCTGTTGTTACGCGACATTTCACGCTTTCGGTCGGGGGGACAGATCCGTCAGGCCTTCGAAACAATGTATAAGGCATTTCCGACGATGCACCGAACGGCCCAAGAGCTTGGTGTATGTATCGGCCTCGATGATCCAGACGACATCGTCAAGATCGAGAGCGGCTGGATTGGGGCCCTTCTCCAACGAACCGCCAACTGGAAGGCAAACCTCAACAAGGCTCCGCAATGGGCGACTTGGCGTTCGGCCGCTCAGACGGCCCGGACGGCCGGACTTTCCCCTCTTGTCGATGCCGTCGAAATCGGGACCGTAGATGGCAGCGTCCTCACCAGCATCTTCGATTATGCTTATGCACGCTGGGTCGCTGAAACCATCGTGAACGAGGACGCGACCCTCAGTAGCTTTCTAGCAGTGAAACACGAGGCCACGATCGAGGCGTTCGTTGCCGCCGACCGAAAAGTTGCAGAGCTCGCGAGAGATATCGTGAAGGCCCGCATCGGAACGGCAATCCCAACCCAGACCAACTTCGGCAAAGATCCGGAATGGGGCACGCTTGCGCGTGAAATCAGCAAGAAGGCGCGACAGATGCCGCTTCGGCAACTGTTCGGCCGCATCCCAAGCGTGCTGACCCAACTTGCCCCGTGCGTGATGATGAGCCCACTTTCCATCGCACAATATCTGCCCGCGGAAGCCAAACCTTTCGACGTGGTAATCTTCGACGAGGCTTCCCAGATCCCGGTATGGGACGCGATCGGAGCGATTGCACGCGGCAGCCAGGTCGTGATCGTTGGTGATCCGGAACAACTGCCTCCAACAAACGTGGGACAGCGTGGCCTCGACGATGATGACGACGACGGCTCGATCGTCCAAAGCCAGCAGAGCATACTTGACGAGTGTCTGGCATCGAACGTCTCGAGCATGCGGCTATCATGGCACTATCGCAGCCGCCACGAGAGCCTGATCGCGTTCTCGAACGCCAAATACTATCGCGGCGAACTGACGACCTTCCCCTCACCAGTGACGCGCGATACCGCCGTGCGCTACGTTCATGTCGACGGAGGCGTATACGAGCGGGGCGGCGCCAAGGTGAACCGGAAGGAGGCCGAGGCCGTCGTGGCCGAGGTTGTCAGGCGCATGAGGACATCTACCCATTCGATCGGCGTCGTCACCTTCAACGGCGAACAGCAGCGTCTGATCGAGAACTTGCTTGATCAGGCCCGCCGGGCCGACCCATCGCTGGAGCCGCATTTCGACCGCAACCAGACTAGGGAGCCTATTCTCGTCAAAAATATCGAAAACGTGCAGGGCGATGAACGTGACGTAATCATCTTCTCGGTCGCCGTCGGGCCAGACAAAACGGGACGGGTCACGGCCCAGATCTCTTCATTGAACAGCGAGGGCGGCCACCGCCGCCTCAACGTTGCCGTCACTCGTGCCCGTCGCGAACTTCTGGTATTCGCGACCTTGCGGCCCGAGCAGATTGACATGGGACGCACCAGCGCCAAAGGCGTGGTCGACTTCAAGCACTTTCTCGAGTTCGCCGCGAACGGCGCGCGCGCCATCGCCGAAGCGTTCGCGCCAACCGGGCGCGACACGGAATCGCCGTTCGAGGACGCTGTGATGCGAGCCCTCCAGGAGAAGGGGTGGGAAGTGCATCCTCAAGTGGGCGTCTCGTTTTTCCGGATCGACCTCGGCATCGTCCATCCGGATTCTCCGGGACGCTACCTCGCAGGGGTCGAATGCGACGGAGCTGCCTATCACCGATCCGCAACCGCGCGCGATCGCGATCACCTACGTGAAATGGTGCTCACGGATCTCGGCTGGCGAATCCGCCGAATCTGGAGCACCGAATGGTGGATGGATTCATCGGCCGCGATGGAAAAGCTTCACACCAGGCTGATGGCTGATCTCGAGGCCGAGCGTGCCTCCCGTCCAATCGTTGCCATAAATGATGAAGCTCAGTCTCCACTGGAGGCGCCCCCACCTGCAGGTGGCCCCGACCTGCCCGTTGATGCCGAAATCTCGAGCGGAGAGACGCAGGCCGAAGCGGAGCAGGCCGAAGTCACGTCTGAACCGGCAAACGACGACAGACAGCCCGGCGAACAGACGAAAGTCTACGCGCGAGGACCGGCAAACGAATCGCGTGAGATGGCAAAGAAACCGGCCACATATGTTCGGGCTGATCCCACTAGCGTTGCTACGCCGGACCGAGAGCGTTTCTATGACGTCGGTTACCGCGGAACTCTGCGCAGCATGGTTGACCACGTCATCGCGATCGAGGGCCCTATCTACTTCGATGTCCTCGTTGAACGCATTGCCCGCGCTCATGGTTTCCTGCGCTCCGGCGAGACCGTGCAGAAAATCGTCACGGCATCGCTCGGTCGTAATCGCTTTCCGACGACCAAGGATGGTGAACGGCAGATCATATGGCCGCAGGATGGCGCGCTTGACGACCGCACGCCTTATCGAGAGGCTGGCGGGCGCGATCACGCAGACATTCCTGTCCCTGAATTAGCGGGACTTGCCCGAATGCTCCGGAGTAGTGGCCTGGAAGAAGATGAGGACATCATCCGCGGTATGCAGGACCACTTCGGTTTGGGACGCCTCGCAGCTTCGACACGCGAACGCTTCGAAGCCGCTGTGACGATCGCGGGTTAGAGGAACAGGTCCCGTTTCGCTTCGTCCTGGCGATGCCGTGGCGCGCCGAGATCAGCTCCCGATTACCGGCGGTCCGCTTATGTGTAGACCGCCATGAGCTGGTTTCAGTGGAAAAGCTGACGAGAGTGCTCGATGCCGCCGCTAGTGTGTGGAATTCGCGCTAAAACAGCGTCATTCACGTGACGAGCGTTTATGCAGGTGGCAGAGACAAGAGGATACATGAAGCTCGCAGCAACCATGACCGCCGTCGCGCATGAGCCTATGCTCCAATGCCCACACTGCAGAAATGAGATTAAGCTGACGGAATCGCTTGCGGCTCCGCTCCTTGAAGAGACACGCAAGCACTTCCAGACGCTGCTGACCAACAAAGACGAAGAGGTCTTCCGGAAGACCGAAGCGTTGCGCTTAGAGCGTGAGCAGATTGCGAGAGCGCGCGAAGAGATCGAAGATCAGGTGACGAAACGACTTTCAGCCGAGCGCGCCTTGCTGGTCGCGACGGAAGCCAAAAAGGCCCGCGAGGCCACTGCAGCAGAGCTGCAGGCCAGAGAGACGGAGGCCGCGGAGCTTCGTCAGAGCCTTGAGGCAAACAACGCTAAACTCGCTGAGGCGCAGCAACAGCAGGTGGAGCTGATTCGCAAGCAGCGTGCTCTCGATGAGGAGAAACGCGAACTTGAACTCACGGTCGAGAGGCGGGTTCAGGCATCCATCGACACCATTCGTGCAAAGGCGAGACAGGAAGCTGATGAGGCAACGCGCCTGAGAGTTCTCGAGAAGGATCAGACGATTGAATCGATGTCGCGCACAATCGAGGAACTCAAGCGCAAGGCCGAGCAAGGGTCGCAGCAATCTCAAGGCGAGGTGCTCGAGCTTGAGCTCGAACAGCTTTTGCGCGGGCGATTTCCCTCAGATCTTATCGAACCTGTCGCCAAGGGCGAACTGGGGGCCGACGTCGTACAACAGGTCAATGGGCTGGTAGGACGGTCCGCAGGGATCATTCTTTGGGAATCGAAGCGGACGAAAGCCTGGAGCGATGGTTGGCTAGGTAAGCTGCGCGACGATCAGCGCCGCTGCGGCGCAGACATCGCACTCATTATTTCTCATGCGCTTCCAAAGCACGTTGAGCACTTCGATCTGATCGACGGAGTGTGGGTTGCGCATCCCCGGTACGCGGTACCTGTTGCTATTGCACTCCGTCAGACCTCATCGAGGTCAAGAGCTCGCGCTCGGCCCAGCAAGGACAACAGACGAAGATGGAGCAGGTCTATCAATATCTGATTGGCATGAAGTTCCGACAGCGAGTGGAAGCAGTTGTCGAAAAATTCAACGATATGCGCGAAGACCTCGATAAAGAGCGAAAGTTTATGGGGAGGCAATGGGCCAAACGCGAAGCTCAGATCGTTTCGGTCGTCGAGTCCACCGTCGGCCTGGTTGGAGATCTGCAAGCGATCGCTGGTAAGGCAATGCCAGAGATTCCAAGCCTCGATTTGCCATTACTGGAGGATTCGAGCGAAGCCGAGCGGCAGGTCAGCTGAAGTCTGGCGCGGCTTGATCTGCAGTTGTTCCTGGTGGGAGCATTGTTATCTGCGCGATCATGGGGGCTGACGTCTTCCATGCGGGTGCCTCGGACAACGGTGCACGCGAACTTGCAAGCAAGGCGCAGAGGCTTAGGTCAGACCTCCTTAATATCGCGCCTGGGCGAAAGTGGGATCAAGGCAGAGGGAATGCTCGTCAGACGCCTGGTCCGGAGAGGCGCCGACGCTAGCAGGAGGATAGGAGCAGGCCTCGGACACACAATCGGGGATGCGGCGATTAACCCCGCGCATCAGAGCTGGTTAGCCGACATTCTTCGGTCCACTCCATTCATGCGCAACCGTTTGTATGAAGACGATAGACGATCGGTGAGCCTCCTGCGTTCTAACCTTTGAGCAGAGAGAGCATCGTTCTCAGGGCGTAGCTTTTATCGTGCGGATGACTTTGCTTTCAAGAGTAGCCGCAGCTTCTCTCGGCGTTCGATTTTTGGCCGAATGAGACGCGTGGTCGCAAGCCCTTTCGGCACCTCGATGGACCAGAAGGCGCAAACCTTCGTATGTATGGACATGGGGCACTGCGCGGTTAACTTACGAATCGATACTGTTGCGTATGTGAACCCCTGGCTCACCAGCCGATTTTTCTTTCGCGATGTAGCGATGCGCCCAAACAGGCATTCCAACTACTTAATCTGCTGGCATGGTTCCGGTCGCTATATGATCCGCGAACTACGTACTGACGGCAGTTCGGAGCTTTTGATCGGAAGCTTTGATTCTGCCGATGCCGCTGAGCAATGGATTTTGGGTAGATGCACCAAATGTTCGGGAGCGGTCGGGATCGCCAATTCTCGTTCATCCGCGATGCCGAGCGAGCGGGCGATAGGCCACGAGAAAAACAAGTGCGCGCCTCGAGCGGAAGAATTCGAACCCAATCTCTAGCTGGTAGCTCGACGCAGACGTTTTGACTCTTTGAGAATCACCAGATTTGGATAGAGACCTCGGATAAGCGAGCCATTTTAGCACTCGCCCTTTTCGATCGTGACATCCATTTGACGCGGGCGTGTTCGGCATTGCGCGCTGTTTCTGCCCGGCGATGGTACTGCCATAATGTTTGGGGAACCCTTTCATCCTAATGCAAGTTCGCATCGTATCGGATGCTCCGCGTTGGAGGACGATAGAGCAGCTGGCAGGCACATTTTCCCGCGCAAATGTGCATCGTTATGACGCCTCTTACGCACCTCGCCTGGGAGGGTCACTGTCGACGCGCGCTAACTGCTCACGCCGCCAAAGACACGCGGCCATCCAAGCGCAGCCAACTGCGATCAGTAATCCATGAGCAATGCGGAGTGGCTGCGCACCGAAGAATTGCGGAATGTACAAGGACATCCCGACGGCGAAGGGAACGCCGCTTGCCTTCGGATAATGACAGGAGCGCCAAAGCGCCGTTGCGGTCACAATTGCTGAGACCGCAAGGAGCAGCAGGCCGACAAGGAACATGACGAGACCAGGTCCGGAGCGGATGGCGTCGACCAGGCCGAGCGGAGCGTCGGAGTTCTGCCGTAGCGCTTCCTGCCCCAGCGCATGAAGACCATAGGATTCGCCGCCATAAAACGGCAGCGTCAAGCCTATTCCAATGACGCACAAGACGACGGAGACAAAGAGCAGGCGTTCAGCCCGCGTCCCAAGGAGAGAGCGTTGCAGCCCTAGTAGCCCCAATGGCAGCAATGTAAACGCCACAATGGCAAGCATGTGCGACGCCAGCCATGCCCCAGACCCGAAAGCAGCGGCGCCCAGCAGCGACCTCTCGTCGGAGAACGGTCGAAGTGCCGGGTAGATCACGAATAGGATTCCGGAGACGGCGAGAGCGCCAGCGCCGAACCGGATACGGTTCGCAAACATCGATCCCTCTGAGGCGATTACATGAGTCTAACTTCGCGACCGTGCATCTCAAGCGTAGCTTTTCCGAGAAGGCATAGCGAAGTCGGGATGGCTTTTCGCAAATTCGATCGTTTCGTCATAGCGCCACAGACAGTGCCCATCCTCAACGGCTGTGGCGCGGCAGCCTTCCAAAAGCGGGAGAAGCGATGTTCCTTGGACAGCTGAGAGGACTGACCTGCCACTTAGCTTCGTCCAGCGGCGGTTGAAGGCTCGGGATTGATGAGACGCACGAGCCAATCACGAGCATCTTAAGTGCCAGGATCGCGCAGGAAAACGCGCCTTCGAGGCGACGAGCGAAGAAAAGCTGCGCTCGGGCCAACAAAAGGCCTGCAGAATGCCTGGACGATGAAGCAGGATACCGTCGTGCTATGCATACCCATGCGTTTGATGCCCGCCGCCACGTTAACAACGAGCGGTCATCGCTCTGCTTGCCCTCTGTGATCGTGAGCTCAACTGCGAATCCCGCAAGTTGAAGGTGATGTTCGCCGTCGGCCGCAGCGGTCCCGCAAGTCGGTATGGTCGTGGCGCCGCACCAACACTTTGTAACAAGGTCCGCGCAACCCGCGTCGCCCTGTCATACAGTTCTGGTAAAACAAACAGGATAGTTGCAACCTCTAAACGCAACCTCTGGCAACAAAGAGTGGAGGCATCTCAAGATGCGTCGCGCGATTTCGATCTCGTTTTTGGCCGTGACCCTCGGCTTGGCCTCGTGTCCCGCCCGCGCGTGGTGGGACGAGGGGCACATGCAGATCGCCTATCTGGCCTACAAGCGATTGTCCGATCCCGTCCGGGACAAGGCCGACGCCTTGTTGAAGCTTAACGCCGACTACGCAAAGTGGACGGCGGGCGCGCCCGACGAGAAGACGGCCAAGATGTATGCATTCGTTCACGCCGCCACGTGGGCCGACGACATCAAGACCAAACAATACGGCTACACACGCGACGCCGTCACGAGCCCCGCGGCGGGACAGAACATCGGCTATTCGGACCATAACCAGCACGCATTTTGGCACTTCAAGGACATCGATTTCACTCCAGACGGGACGCCCCTGCCGCCCGGAGATCCGGTCGACTTCGTCACGCAGCTAAAGCTCCTGACTGCGGCCCTGCCCGCATCCTCGGGCGCATCTGACGACGTGCGTTCGTACGATCTTGTCTGGATCCTGCATCTCGTCGGCGACGCCCACCAGCCTCTGCACGCGGCCGCGCGGTACACTGTCCAGATCCCGGATGGCGATGCCGGGGGCAACGCCG
Organism: Bradyrhizobium sp. UFLA05-109; assembly: GCF_054185165.1. NCBI lineage: Bacteria > Pseudomonadati > Pseudomonadota > Alphaproteobacteria > Hyphomicrobiales > Nitrobacteraceae > Bradyrhizobium > Bradyrhizobium sp. UFLA05-109. The sequence continues at coordinate 102,660 of NZ_JBBIAR010000033.1, forward strand.
AATCCGTGGTTCCGGCGAGCGGCTGGAGCATGGCGCTGCATGCCTATTGGGACGCGATCTTCGGCGGCTATTCCTCGCCCTATGGCGCGATCTTCGACGCGGACGACAAGGACGGATTGTCGAGCGTCGGCGTCAGCCAAGCTGAAGCGCAGATTGCCGATCCCGCTGTCTGGGCTCAGGAGAGCGCGGATCTTGCGAAACAGTTCGCGTATGCGCCGCCGGTCAGCGCGGGAAAGAACCCGGTCTTCCTAACGCGCGAGTACGAGACCAGTGCCAAGAATGTGGCCCGAGCGCGGGCCGCCTTGGCTGCGGCCCGATTGGCCAATCTGATCGACAACGCGCTGAAGTAGATTTTTGCCGACCACCGGCGATATGAAGATTTGGAGGATCGAACAATGATCAGAATTTTCGCGGCCATCGTGGTGTCCATAGCGTCGTTCCTGGTCGAACCCGTATTCGCAGCATCGCCTCACGCCCAATTGACGCCAATCACCGGGACGCCTGTCTTCTTTGACGCCAAGAAAATCACGGCTGTCGTCGCTCTGCCGACCAGCGAGTTTCGCGTCGACGCCGAGACTCTGCGCCTTTCGCCGCAAATCTTCTTTCCGCTGCCGGCCGAGTTGTCGTCGAACGGTCCGAAACCGCCGGTCACGCAGGTGCTCGGCGTCTTCGCAAACCTGATGCCAGTAAAAGAGTCCGTGGACGACGTCCTCAAGCTTGCGGGGCGCGACCAATTCGTTCAGTTCACGCTGCTTTCCGGCGACAAGGTCTGGATGCGAGCCTCCACGATCGGCTGGGTATCGCGCGAATACCCGGCCGCGGCGAACCCGGGCGCCGGCAGCTACCTCGGTCTTGGCCTTCCTCCCGGACGGCCGACGGCGGTGAAGGAAGACGTCGATACAGTCAGTAAGACCATCGAGCAGGCTTTGCCGCACTAAGGCCGCTGCTCCTGTGCGCATATGTGCCGCCGGCACGCGCCCTGTTCGTCGGCGCTGGCCTGGAGATAGGCCAGGACGAGCATGCTAAACTCTCACTTTCTCGCGATTCCGGGCTTCTTGCAGCTCCTTCATCTCCGCTTCCGAGAGCTTTTCCTCGGCCTGCGATATCGTGTCGAGCGCTTGGTGCTCCTCTCGATCGCCACCGCACTCCGGTCGTGACCGCCTTTGCCTCTCCAACGTTGTGCCTTGTCGACGGCGGCCCTTTTTCTCGGACGCCGTCTTCCCTTTGGCACCGGCGTAACGGGGGAAGGTAGCGTAACGCTCGGTGTATGATCCGGGAGTTACTGCTCGGGAGCAGGCACACTAAGCGCCCATCACGAGCATCCTATTCATTAATCCCAACTCAGTGCTCCCCCGTTCTGGTATTCGATGACGCGGGTCTCGAAGAAGTTCTTCTCCTTTTTAAGGTCCATCGCCTCCGACAT